>JAFYNO010000108.1 GCA_017549705.1 Bacteroidales bacterium
CTAACGCTTTGGACGAGGCTATCGCACTTCCTACCGACTTCTCGGCTCGTATCGCTCGTAACACTCAGATCTACATCCAGGAAGAAACCAACGTTTGTCGCGTGGTCGACCCATGGGCAGGTTCATACTACGTCGAGTCATTGACTCGCGACATCTATGAGCGCGCTTGGGCTCACATCATGGAGGTTGAAGAGATGGGCGGCATGGCAAAAGCTATCGAGACTGGTCTTCCGAAGATGCGTATTGAGGAAGCAGCAGCTCGTAAGCAGGCTAAGATCGACTCAGGAACAGAGACCATCGTCGGTATCAACAAATACCGTCTCGAACATGAGGATAGCATTGATACTCTTGAAGTTGACAACACAGCAGTACGTGAGTCACAGATCAAACGTCTGAAAGAACTTCGCGCTAACCGTAACGAAGCCGACGTGCAGCGTTGCCTCGATGCAATTACCGAGTCAGTTAAGACCGGCAAGGGCAACCTCTTGGCTCTCGCAGTGGAAGCAGCTAAATGCCGCGCTACATTGGGCGAGATCTCAATGGCTTGCGAGAAAGTCGTTGGTCGTTATAAAGCTGTTATTCGTTCAATCTCAGGAGTTTATTCAATGGAAGCAAAAGGTAATGACAAATTCGCCAAAGCTCAAGCAATGGCTGATGAGTTCGCAAAACTCGAAGGTCGTCGTCCTCGTATCATGATTGCTAAGATGGGTCAGGACGGTCACGACCGTGGCGCCAAGGTTGTCGCTACAGGCTACGCTGACATAGGCTTCGATGTGGATATGGGACCATTGTTCCAGACACCGGCAGAGGCTGCACGTCAGGCAGTTGAAAACGACGTCCACGTGGTCGGAGTGTCATCATTGGCAGCAGGTCACAAGACTCTCGTTCCTCAGATTATAAAGGAATTGGAGAAACTTGGTCGTCCTGACATCATGGTGGTGGTTGGCGGCGTTATCCCTCATCAGGACTATCAGTTCCTGTATGACGCAGGCGCAGCAGCTATCTTCGGACCTGGCACCATCGTGTCAGATTCGGCTATCAAGATGCTGGAGTTATTGATCGCAATGCGTAAATAAAACATTGGCGAAAAACAATTTTTATACGGTTTGGTCCGGCCGGCAGATAGGCGTCTTCGCCTCTTGGGATGAATGCCGTCTGCAGGTTGAAGGGTTCCCTGGTGCGAAATACAAAGGATTTCCCACCAGGGAAGCCGCCGAATCGGCATTTAAATCGGAACCTGATTTTAAAAAATCCGAATCGGAACCGATAAAATCATGGGAATCATTGCCTGAAGGCAGCCTAAAACCGAATACCAACGCTATCGCCGTCGATGCGGCATGTTCAGGAAATCCTGGTAAAATGGAATATCGCGGCGTGTTTGTAGATACAGGCACCGAGTTATTCAAAAGCCCAGTGTTTGAAGGTGGTACCAACAACATTGGAGAGTTTCTGGCAATAGTTCACTGTCTCGCTTGGCAACAGAAAAACCGCACCAACCTGCCAATATATTCTGATTCTGTCAACGGTCAGAAGTGGGTGAGCGAGGGGTTGTGCAGGACAAAACTCGTTCAGACAGAGAAAAACAGGTATCTCTTCGAGGTGATAAAAAGAGCTGAGAAATGGCTGCACGACAACACCTTCAGGGTGCCGATAATGAAATGGAGAACCGAGATCTGGGGCGAGATCCCTGCTGATTTCGGTCGTAAGTAATTAAAAATCAACGTCATGATAAAGTACGACACTTTTTATATGCAATGTCCGCGCTGCGACTCGTGGCTCGAAGGTCATCTCGTGAAGTCGGAGATGGTTAACAAATCGATATTGTATTCTGATGGTAAGACGTTGAACGACAATTACATAACCGAGCCGCAGAAGATTATTCAATGTCCAGCGTGCAGTCATTGGTTTTGGGTCGAAAGCTATACAGAGCCTTATGTGACCTATGAGAAGCCCGAAGTGCCTTATTATAACTGGAACCACTGGCGTTTCTTCGGCGTGCATTTCAACAGCGTCGAAGGTCGCTTAGCACTCGTTGAGCATTATAAGCAATATCTGCAAGCCATTGGTAATGATAGAGATAAGGAGCTTTACATCCGCCGTCTGATGTGGTGGGCGTATAACGATTTGGTGCGCAATAACTACCAGATGCATCTTGACTATCTGTTCTCGGGAAAGATGAGTTTCAACGTCTGGCGCAAAAATCGTCGCAAACAGAAGCTTGGCCGTCGGATATTTATGAAAAACCATGCGGAATATATCGAAAATCTGAAGGCGCTGCTTCTTCTCGTGAAGGGTCGTTACACTCCAGACGACGAGGAATATGAGGCTTCGATATTGGAAATCATTGAGATATATCGTGAGATGGGCAAATATGACGAGGCTCAAAAGATTTTAAACACCATCCCGAGACGTACACATTACATCGCTCATATAGAGAGCGAGGTCAAGAAGAGACACGATTTTGTCTTCCTAGTAGTTGGTTGATGACGTGTGAGGCGCAGAAACAGCCGAACACCGCCGGCATATAGGAGATAGTCCCCACAGTAGCTATTTTATTTTGTTGCTGCTCGTCTTCCACGATGAAGGCGTCGTCAGCCACTTTTTCTGGTGAGAATACCACGGTGATGCCTTCGCGGATACCCAGTCGGTGCAGGCGTTTGCGGATATAGAAGGCGAGACGGCAGTTATATGACTTCGACATGTCGCAGATCTCGATTTTGGTAGGGTCGAACTTGCCTCCGGCTCCCATGCAGCTCACGATGTTTTGATGATTTTGGACGGCGTAGTAGAGGAGGAACACCTTAGGTGCCATGGTGTCGATGGCGTCGACGACGAAGTCGAACTTCTGTGCCATCAGGTCGATAATCGATTGATCTTTAAGATATTGCGGAAGCACGTGGAGCTTTATCTCCGGGTTGATGTCGCGGATGCGTTCGGCCATGACGTCGGTTTTCAGTCGTCCGACGGTGCTGTCAAGCGCGAGGAGCTGACGGTTTTTGTTGGTGACGCTCACGGTGTCGCTGTCGACGATAGTCATCTCGCCGATGCCAGCGCGCGCCAGTTGCTCGGCGGCGTAGGCACCTACGCCGCCGAGCCCGACGACGAGGACATGCGCCTTGGCAAGCCTCTCAATACCTTCTTCACCTATTAATAAATTAGTGCGCTGCTTCCAGTCTTCCATAATTTTCAAAAATCTGTTTGCACAAAAATTCGACTTCGCATCCCATCAGATTTGCTGCTTTATTGTAAACGTCTTTGATGTCCCTGCCGGAGACGTCAGTCTCAAGGAAAAGTCTGTCAAAAGGAACGTCTTTTAATATCTCAACCGCTTGATTTTCATTGCGATAAAGCACTTCACCGAGCGAGATGTACATGTCATATCTCAGCAGTTGCCGCATCGTTTCCACCGAGCTGTTGAAGCCGTGAATAACCCACGGCATCGTCGCCTTGGTCTTCTTTCTCATCTCGATTATCTCGGAATAAGCCCTCACGCAATGAATTATCATCGGCTTGCGGTAACTCTCTGATAATCTGATCATTTCCTCGAAAACCTCGACTTGTTTATCGAAAGTTTCCTTGTGAACTTTATCTAATCCGACTTCGCCGATAGCAAATAAACGCGTCATTTCGACCGAAGTGGAGAAATCTACGCCTCTCAATCGCAGTAGATTTCTCGATTTCGCTTCGCTGCACTCGAAATGACGGTCTAGCTCCCACGGATGTATCCCTTCAGTTCTCAAAATCCTTACTTCATCCCCATCAACAATCTTTATAACAGATTGATTATCAAGATGAGTATGGATGTCGACAAACATCAGACTTATTTTGCTTTTCCCTGATTTGCGACGCTCTGCATCTTCTTTGCGATCTCTTCCGGGTCGCCGAGGAAGAAGTCTTTCTGTAGCTTCATGTTGTCGTCGAACTCGAAGACGTAAGGTATAGCTGTCGGGATGTTGAACTTGATGATTTCGTCTTCACCCATGTTTTTCAGCTCCTTCACGATGCCGCGGAGACTGTTGCCGTGAGCTACCACCATCACTTCGTCATGCTCTTTGAACGCATTGAGGATCACGTCTTTATAATAAGGCATAAGGCGTGCGATAGTGTCTTTCAGTGACTCTGTCAGCGGGATCTGTTCATCAGAAAGTTCAGCGTAACGCGGATCCTGACGAGGGCTCTTCGGGTCGTCCATAGCGAGCGCTGGTGGCTGGACGTCGAAGCAACGACGCCATCTGAGCACCTGTTCCTCGCCGTATTTCTTAGCCATATCAACCTTATTCAAACCCTGCAGCTGGCCGTAGCTCTTTTCGTTGAGGCGCCAAGTTTTATAAACAGGGAGCCAGTCCATATCCATCACGTCGAGGATATTGTTGAGAGTTTTGATGGCGCGTTTGAGGTATGATGTGAAGCAAATCTCAGGTTTGTAACCGCCTTCTTTGAGGGCTTTTCCAGCCTCGAGGGCTTCCTGAATGCCTTTTTCCGACAAATCAACATTAGTCCAACCTGTGAAAAGGTTGAG
>JAFYNO010000109.1 GCA_017549705.1 Bacteroidales bacterium
AGCCTCAGCCTGCGCCAAATCCAGTTTCCCGTTGATGAAGGCTCTTTTCGAGAACTCGCCCGGCTCAGCCAGCCGGCAGCCGCGTACCACAAGAAGCTCAAGTATCTTCTGTTGCACAAACTCCGACCCGTGGCAGCTGATCTCAACGCTGTCTTCGCCGGTGTAGGAGTGCGGCGCCTTGAAAAACGTCACAAGCACCTCATCAACCATCGGCTTGTCGTCAGGAATCGGATCAAAAACCTCACCATAATATGCATGGTTTGGCTCTATATCATTGACATCTAATAATTTACCGTTTCTTCTGAAAACATAATGTGCTATCTGATGGCTCTCGGCGCCCGATAGTCTGATTACCGCAATGGCTCCAGTGCCAGCAGCAGTCGATATAGCGCAAATGGTGTCGTTCTTACTCATCTTAATCCATGTTTAAAAACTGTTCAACTTGTTCTGCCTTGATGCGTTTCGCAATGATTTTCTTGTTTTTATCGAGTACATAAATCATCGGTGTTGACTGAATGTCGTAGATAGAAAAAAGATTGGAGGCATCTGTAGAATGAACCTCTACAGGGAAAAACACCATCTCAGGATGCCGTTTTTTCGTTTCCTCCAAGATGCGACCTTCTTTTGCACATTTCTGGCAGGTCTTATCATAAAAAATAACCGCAATATATTCTGATTCAATAGAATGCAGATTTCCAATATTTGGCAGCTTAGCCCCGATTTTCAGATGCTCAAGGTAACGGGCACGATCAGCCATAAGATTGACAATGCTCTCCGACACGTTATCCATTTCAAGTTTCAAGAAATATTCATCCACAAGATGGATGTAAACATCGTCGAGATTCATGTATTTCGGCGAATAGTATTTCCTGTAAAAATACCAAATCAAATAATCACGGACTTCCACGCAATCGCCAGTATTTGCTATGAGTGTGTCAATAGTCTCATTGATTTTTTCAGCATCAGCGTAAAGATTGTCGAAATATGTCTCCAGCTTATTGTCTATCAACGGATAGGTGAGGACTCTCTTGTCATCGAGCGGGAAACCATCCCAATAATGCTCAAAATCACGCTTTTTAAGTGATTTGATAACCAGATTTATTAAAGCATCTTTCTTCTTGACCTTAAATTGGTTTAAATCCACATCGCCTTTTTGCAATTCTGTCATCATCCTGGCATAATTGTCACTCTCTTTACAACCCTTCACTCTGATAGGATTTATAGTATCCAAATCATTGATTATCATTGAAAACTTTTGGTCTTTGCCAATCAAAACCTCAGTCAATGGGAATCCATATTTATTTTGTAAAAGATAAATGCCTTCGGGCAATTTTGTCGTTTGTTTAACTTGGAAAACACCTTTGTTTATTATTAGTGTGTCAACCACAGCAGTTTTGGCGCCTCTGTACCTGCAAAAATACAATACGCTATCTTGCTGATTGTCAAAATATATCTTTATGTTTGTCTGTGATAACGATGCTATCGGAGACAACAAAAACAAAACAAATAATATCTTGTAAAACTGGTTCATCCTTTATCCTGTCATTTCGAGCTTGTTTTCTCGTCATTTCGAGCTTGTCGAGAAATCTACTCCTGTCAAGTGCTTAAATTTGCTGTAGATTTCTCCATTTCACTTCGTTCCAGTCGAAATGACGATGCAAAAATATCAAAAAAGTTTGTCATTGCATAAAAAATTGTATATTTGCATATTCAAAAATCTAAATATCATGAGGCCTTTATCTATTATTAAAGTCCCGTTGCTATTCTTGATATTCATTGAATTTCAGATAGTTATCTCTTCTAGAGCTGTCGCGCAGGAGAGCCGGGATCTTCGTGTCGCATTCTGGAACTTCGAAAATTTCTTCGATCCTTTCGTCGACTCCACGCGTGTTTACAACGAATTCACTGAAAATGGCAGTCAGCATTGGACAAAATCGCGGTTTTACAAGAAACGAAACAATTTGTATAAAGCGATTCTTGCCATTTCTGAAAACAAACCTTTGGCGGTTCTTGGCATTGCTGAGATTGAGAACGAATATGTGCTGAAAATGCTTTTTATCCAAACGCCTTTGCAGACGCATAATTATCGGATTGTTCATTATGAAGGTGATGACAAACGTGGTATCGACGTCGCTATGGTTTATTGCATTGATAAACTGCAACTTGTTTATACTGAGCCTGTTAAGGTGCGAAATCCAAAGAATCCGAAATATAAGACACGCGACATTTTGTACGCCAAGTTTTTCGACAGGCGAGGGGATACTTTACATGTTTTCGTCAACCATTGGCCTTCTCGCTATGGCGGCGAAAGAGAAACAATAAAACTGAGGGCATTGGCTGCTAACACATTGAGACACAAGGTTGATTCGTTGTTTTCATTGCCTCAACCCATTCCCAAAATCATCATCATGGGAGATTTCAACGACACTCCAGATGACCCTAGCATCAAAGATATTTTGTGTAAGGATAAGTCATTGATTAATTTGTTTGCCGAAAACAAAAAACTTGGTTTCGAAGGTACCCTAAAACACCAATATAATTGGCAAATCTTCGATCAAATAATTGTTTCTAATTCATTGTATATCAATAAAGAAGGATTAGTGTACAAGCCAAATAGCGCCCAAATTTTTCATGCAGACTTTTTATTTGAAAAAGACGAAACTTATGGCGGCGCGAAACTTTTCCGAACGTATGTCGGGCCGAAATACTATGGTGGCTACAGCGATCATCTGCCAGTTTATATCGACTTGATATTCAAGTGATTAACCGCGTTTGCAGATGTTTTTGAAATCACAGAAACTGCAGTTTTTCGTGTCTTCAGTTTGAGTGAACGGTATGTCTTTATTGAAAAGCTCGTTTAAAAATTCGTTAAAGTATTTATCACAAGTCTCTTTAAACGAAGAACTTAACTTATGCGCGTCGTTGATTTCCAAACTGTAAACTCCGTGACTTAGCTTTTGAAAACCGATAATCCCAGGTTTTATTTGATGTTCAGAGACCTCTGAGTGTGCCGATATAAAAAGGTACTTATACATCATCAACTGTATTGCCTTCTCCGCCATCCCCGTGATACCTTCAACTTTATCATTGATTTTCACATCATAAGGATTCACCTTTCCTGTCTTATAATCAATAATTCTGATCTCGTCACCAACCTTGTCAATTCGGTCTGCAAAACCATGCAATCTTACCTTATGACCTTGAATATCAATATATTTTTCAAGTTCTTTTTCTGTATCAATGATAACTAATTGCTTATTTTCTTCCAAGAATTTACGCTCATACTTGATAAAATTATCAAGCATGTTGTCGATTACTGTCTTGTTTAGATAGTTAAAGCCAGTATCAGGCAAGCCATTAGCAAAACCATTGTCAATCAATGATTTATGATAACATTTTTTGAAATGTTTTTTATACATCTCATCGAAAAGTGCCAACGAAATCACCTCATGCCCCCAAAGCTTATAGAAATTGTCAAGTGTGGCATGTATAATGCTTCCAACAACATTAACCTGAATCTCCTCATCGGGTGTTTTGTCCTCAATTTGCTCGATATTTTTCCAATAATATTGTAACGGACATCTCACATAATTGCCAATCGAAGTGGGCGAGAGGCTTGTGATTTTATTAAGTATTTCATCGGTCTTAACTACCTCAATTTCGCTCTGTTTCTCATTGATTGATGGCGACTTATACTGCCATTCTTTTAATTCAACTTTATCATTGTCCTTCGCATATTCATACTCCAACTGCCTGATAAATCTGCTCGGTTCGCCCATGCCCGACAAATCCGCGATATTGTTGTAATACAGGTTTATTTCCGTTGCGTTTTGCAACAAACGATAGAAGTGATATGCGTAAACCGCCTGCTGCTGGTCGTATGTCGGCAAACCGTAGGCTTTACGTAAGTCAAACGGAATCAAGCTGTTATTGTTTTTGTTTTGAGGCAAAATGCCTTCGTTTACACTCAAAAAATGAATCACGTCAAAATCAAGGTTACGGGTTTCAAGCAATCCCATGATTTGCAAACCTTCTTTGTCGCCCTGCAGATTGATAGACATCTGACCTGCAACCTGTGCGTAAAGCATCTGTAAATCAATGATTTTAATGTAATCTGAATATTTGTTCAGCAGCAACTCAAGTCTGTTTGCAATTCGACCTGCAACACTGATTTGATTCTTGACAAAATTGTCGTTTTTGCCAAGTTTTCCAATCGAAAGCACAAGAATATCCTTCAACGACTTCACACAATCTTTGGCATATATCCACTTTCTTGTAACTAAATCAAGGAATTCATATAGCATCTTGAACCGCTCATCATTCTCGAATATCTTTAAATCCTCTTTCTTGAAATAATAAACCGAATTCTTAGCCATTTCCATCAGCCAACTATTCAGCTTATCATATTCCAAGCCTTTGAAAATCAGTTTGATAAAGTCGGAATTGCAGAAACGGATGAACGTCCAGAGATAGAGTTTGCTCTTATCTTCCGAAAGAGTATTCTGATATCTAAACCATTGATCTACAAAGTGATAGACTATCGTTTTATCAAACGGATAACCCATGGTCACCTGGATGTTACCACACGACTCCGGGATCGAGTTCAAAACAGGTATCAACAGCGACTCATCCGCCAAAACAATTACTCTTTTCTTATCCTTTTTATCCTCTTTATCCT
This sequence comes from Bacteroidales bacterium, assembly GCA_017549705.1. GTDB lineage: Bacteria > Bacteroidota > Bacteroidia > Bacteroidales > F082 > Limimorpha. Next base: position 4,679 of record JAFYNO010000109.1, read on the forward strand.
CTTTATCCTCTTTATCCTCTTTATCCGTTTTATCCTGTAACGCCAATTGCAAAGCATTAGTCTGCACTGCATTTCCCGATACACTGATAACGTTTATCTTTTTTTCTTGAGTTAAGAAGTTGTCGCTAATGAAGTTTTTCTCGATATTCGGATATTTTTGAAAGAACTTTCTTGCAAAATAACCGGCTTCCTGCTTTTCATCTTCAAAATAATAGCTGTCCAAGTCCCAGAGCATCACTGCATTACCGTTTTCAACCATGCGAACGATGATGTTTTCTTCAGTTCTAGTCAACGCATTGAAACCTGCGAAAATGATCTTACGACCCTGGGTACATTTTTGTAAAGTGACATCATCATACGAGGCTATCTTCTTGGTTATCAAGCCATAATAGCCTTGCCCATTCTTTTGAAGAGTATCGCGAAGATTAATATAATAGGTTAGGAGCGAACCGAAAAACTTCAGATAATTAGATTCTACGCCGTTTTCCAGATTCAAGTTCCATTCTTCAATCTCTTTTGCGTCTTTCAAATGAGCAAAAAGCTTTTCGGCATCAACATTATATTGATCAATCTCGTCGAAATCCTTAGCCATCTGAGCGGCGTATGGGAAAAACTCTTGGTTCATCTTGATTATCTCGAAGATAACTTCAATGTTATCAATCAGTTGCAAGCTACTCCATTCCTCCATTGCTTGCTGGATAGAGAGTATCTGCGGCACCCAGAAGTTGGTTTTTATTGATTTCGCAAGCTCTGTTCTCAACTGCAAAGCGGCGCGTTTGTTAGGGAAAACAATGGTGATGTTCTCCTTCGTCAAATCGTAATGACTTGTAATATAATCACTTATCTTTTGGATGAAAGCCATTGCTCTGCGTTTTTAAGTTGTTCCTGAGTGCCCAAATCAAACCAATATTCCGGATGTATAAGTTTTGATGTAACTCTCTGATTCTCAGCAATTTTTTGATATAATCCAAAGACATAGCAAGGCTTTACCTCGAAATTTTTGAAATATTGAGGTTTGAAAAGATGTATTCCACTGAACGACAATAACTTACAATTGTTTGGCAAGGCGCCTTTCCCATCATAATCGTTGGTTTCGTTATTAAAACGACCAAGGAAATTGTCATTGTAGTCAAACACTAGTTTACGTTTGCTATTGCGTTCTTGAGTGAGAAGCCATGCAGCATCGTCACTTTTGCAGAAATCGTCGTAAAAGCCTTTCAAATCAATATTTGTGAGCACATCGACATTATGAACCAGCACCGCCTCGCTTTGCGCGAAATAGGGCAGAGCCTGCAAAATGGCGCCACCAGTATCCATAAGAAGTGGACGCTCGTCAGAAATCTCTATTTTGACGTCATATCGACCGAAGCGAAGCGAAGTGGAGAAATCTCCGACAAAGTCGATAATTTGTTCTCCGAAATGATGCACATTGACCACAATATGATTGAAATCCTGTTTTATCAATTCTTCAATTAACACTTCAAGTAAAGGCATATTATTAATTGATACTAAAGCTTTTGGCTTATTAGCTGTCAGCTCTTTCAATCGGGTGCCGAGACCTGCTGCGAGGATAAATGCCGTTCTTCTAACTTGCTTCATAAACGTGAGAGATATGTTGTGCCAAATGGTTGATTTCAACGTTCACCATCGGATAGTTTTCATGAATAAGTTCTCCGATTTTCTGCGCAAAAAACACCGAACGATGCTGACCGCCTGTGCATCCGAAATTGATCTGAAGGTTCTTGAATCCACGTTCCAAGTAGTTGTCAATCGACTGATAAACAAGCATTTGAACGTTCTGCAGGAAGTAGTGTACGTCAGGTTTGTCTTCTAGAAACTCAATAACATCTAAATCTTCGCCTGTGCTTTTCTTAAATTCCATATAACGCCCAGGATTTGGCAAAGCTCTGCAGTCGAAAACAAAACCTCCGCCATTTCCACTTTTATCGTACGGTACACCGCCGTTTTTGAATGAGAAGCTGTTGACT
>JAFYNO010000110.1 GCA_017549705.1 Bacteroidales bacterium
CTCATCAAAGAACATTGCGACATACCCGTGTTGATTTTCCCAGGTAACTCATTGCAAATCAGCAAGTACTGTGACGGATTTCTGTTGCTCTCGCTGATTTCGGGAAGAAATCCTGAGATGCTCATCGGCCGTCATGTCATCGCGGCACCATACTTAAAACTCTATGGCAATGAGATCATTCCGACGGGTTATATGCTCATCGACAGCGGCAAAGCGACCTCGGTGACGTATATGAGCGACACCACGCCGATTCCGCATGACAAGGACGACATCGCGATGTGCACCGCCATCGCAGGCGAGATGCTCGGACTGAAGCTCATCTACCTCGAAGCCGGCTCTGGTGCTTTGATGCCAGTTTCCACGAGCATGATATCAAAGGTGAGCCAAATGATTAAGATTCCGTTGATCGTCGGTGGAGGCATCAAGACACCGGAAATGGCAGCAGATGCTGTAAAAGCCGGAGCCGATGTCATTGTGATTGGAACGGCGTTTGAGAAAGAGCCGGAGATGTTGAAGAAGTTTGCGGAAGCGATACACAGGGTTTGACAGATAATGCCCTTAAGGCCGTTAAAGCGGCAGCCTTAAGGGCTTTAAAGGCGTTAATGGCATTAAGGCCTTTAAGGGGGCCGCTTAAGGATATTAAAGATAATACAAAATCATTAAAATATGAAAAAACTATTATTATCAGCAATTGCATTGATGTTGGTTGTGACATCTTTTGCACAGGAAAAGAAGTTTTTTACGCCGGAGGATGCTTCTTACAACAACTACAGCGTATACGCTAAGAACAAGAGTTACAAATGGTTAGGCAACACCAATAAGTATGTCTTCACAGAAGATAACGAACTGAAATATCAGTCGCCAGGTGAGAAATCGATGCACACCTTGCTGACCCTTGACCAGATCAACAGCATCGCTAAAGGCAATGACGAAGGAGAATTCAAACGCCTTCCAAATATCACATGGGATGATGAGTCGACAGGATATTTTTACAAGAGAAATGATGACGGTAGCACCACGCTTTACAAATTGAGTCTCAGCATCAAAAAGATGAAGCCTATCACAAATATTCCTGCTGGAGCTGAGAATATCACACTCAGCGAGCCTACTATGAGAGTGGCTTACACCATTGGCAACGACCTCTACATCGCTGACGGCGACAAGCAGATTCGTTTGACTGAGAATCCGGAGCATGTCATCGCCGGACAGTCGGTGCACCGCAATGAGTTTGCCATCAACGGAGGCATATTCTGGTCACCCGACGGCAGCAAGCTCGCATATTATGTCATGGACGAGAGCATGGTGACAGACTATCCGCTTGTCGACATCACCACACGCATCGCTGAGGCAAAACCTATCAAATACCCGATGGCTGGGATGACGTCACATATAGTAAAACTTCACGTTTACGACATTGCTGCCGGCACCGACGTGGTGATGCAGACAGGCGAGCCTGAGGAGCATTACCTCACTGCCATCACATGGAACAACGACAACGAGAAGATTTACATCGGCATCTTGAATCGCGGTCAGGACACGTTGAATTTCAACGAGTACAACGCTTTGAATGGCGAGTTCAACAAGACCATCTTCCACGATGAAGACGAGCAGTTTGTCGAGCCGCAGGGTCCGGCACATTTCCTGCCTGGCAGCACCACCGAGTTCATTTGGCTTGCTCAGCGCGACGGATATTATCATCTCTGGCTGCATAACACCAAGACACTCAAGGCTAAACAGATTGAGAAAGGCAAATATGTAGTGACAGATTTCAACGGCTTCGACGACAAGGGCAACGCTTTTTACACCTCGACAGAGGTCAGTCCACTGCAGCGCCATTTCTACAAGGTAAATATCAAGAACGGTAAGAAAGTCAGAATCACTACAAAACACGGCACACACAGCGTGCTTCCGAGCAAGAGCGGAGATTTCTTCATCGACAGCTACACCAGCACTGACGTGCCGAGAGCGGTCTGCATCCAAGATGCCAAAGGCAGAGACTTCGCACCTCTTTATATGGCAGAAAATCCTATCAAAGACTATAACATCGGCGTGACGGAGCTCGACACCATCAAGTCGGAGGACGGACAGGATCTTTACACACGCATCATCAAGCCGTACAACTTCAACCCTAACACTAAATATCCGGTTATCGTCTACGTTTACGGCGGTCCGCACGCTCAGCTCATCACCGACACATGGTTAGCAGGTGCTGGCATCTATCTCAACTACCTTGCACAGGAGGGATTCATAGTGTTTACTGTCGATAACAGAGGTTCTGCCGACCGCGGAGAGGCCTTCGAGCAGGTCATCCATCGTCAATGTGGACAGGCAGAGATGCACGACCAGATGGCTGGTATCGAGTATTTGAAGACCAAGCCATACGTCGACCCCGAGCGCATCGGCTCAGACGGCTGGAGCTACGGTGGATTCATGTCGACATCATTGAAAATCAACTATCCGGAGACGTTTAAAGTCAGCGTGGCAGGCGGTCCGGTCATCAACTGGAAATACTACGAGATCATGTACGGCGAGCGTTATATGGACACTCCGCAAGAGAACCCTGAAGGCTATGAGTTGACGGCTCTTGACACCAAGACCGACAAGCTCGAGGGCAAGCTTTTGATGATTCACTGCACCACAGACCCTGTCGTGATGTGGCAGAACAGCTTAAGTTTCGTGGAGAGCGCTATCCATAACCAGAAGCAAATGGATTACTTTGTGTATCCTGGCCATGACCACAACGTCTACGGAATGGATCGCGCACATTTGATCACGAAGATCACTGAATATTTTAAAGATAACCTTTAGTTGATTAAGACTATACGGAACCCAGTCTGCAGATTTCCTCTGGAAATCCAAAGGCCTGGTTTCCCGTATAGTCTTAATCGTTTTTAAAAACCAGACAAAAACCTGTCTGCAAATTTTCTTCTAAAATTCAAAGGCCTGGTTTTTCGTATAGTCTTAATCGTTTTAAAGTCCCAGTAAAAATCAGTCTGGAAATAGACAATTCCTAGGCCTGATTTTTACTGGGACTTTAAAACTGTGAACAATTACTTCCTGATTCCGTTTTCGAATTTTACGACAAAGGCGTCGGTATAGCCTTTTTTGACGACTTCTTTGCGATATTTGTTGGCTTCGGCTTCGGTGGCAAAGCGGCCTGCGGTGTATTTGCACATGCCGTTGTGCTCGTAGTATTCGATGTCTTTCAGTCCGGGATAGGCGCTTTCAGGGTTGTTGACAGGCTGAGTGCGGGTGGCAAACTGCACCTTGTAAACGACGCCTTCGTCTTTAGGTTTTTCGACGATTTCCTGCTGAAGCTCAACAGACTCTTTCTCGTAATGTATCTTATATTTTTTAAAGGCTCGATATATCGCTGATGCCAGATAATCCTGGCCTTCAGCCGACATCATATAAGCTTCTTCGGTTGGATTTGAGATAAACCCCAGCTCGATGAGTACCGACGGCATGGCAGTCTTGTAAAGCACGAGGAACCCGGCTTGCTGAACGCCACGATCACCGCGTTTTGCCTTGTAAACAAGTTCGTTTTGGACAAACTCCGCCAGCTCCAAGGAGCGTTGTTTGAACTCGCTCTGCAGGAAGCTGAAGACGATATATGCCTCAGTGCTGTTAGGGTCGAAGCCACCGTAGTTTTCCTGAGCGTCATTTTCGTAAAGTATCGAGGCGTTTTCACGCTTAGCGACAGCGAGGTTTGCACTGTTACGGTGCTCTCCCATGATGAACGTCTCAACGCCCTGTGTCTTCGGAGAGTTGGCCACCGAATTGCAGTGTATCGAGATAAACAGGTCAGCATTATTACGGTTGGCGATACGGGCGCGTTCCATCAACTCGACGAAGACGTCGGTGCTACGGGTGTAGATAACCTTCACGTCAGGGTAGTTTTTCTTGATATATTCGCCGGTTTTTTTTGCCACTGCAAGGGTGATATTCTTCTCTTTTGCCTTCTTTCCCACCGCTCCGGCATCCTTTCCGCCATGTCCCGCATCAATCACAACAGTCTGAATCTTAGTCGTTTGTGCATAGGCCGACGAGAAAATTCCCAAACACATTGATATAATAAAAAATATAATTCTGTAGTTCATAAAAAACACGTATATTTGCAGTTTGAATAAATATGAATTTTTTACAAAATTAGATAAAAATCTTGTACACAAAGCCGACATATAGATTTTTTATAGTTTTTTTCATCTGCATGATGGTTTTCCCATTCATAGGCAGAGGTCAGGATAAAAAGTCGGCTATCGACGATCAGATTGAGAGAAGCTGTAACGACTCGACGATACAGGATTTCCAGCACAATAAGATTTACTATTTCGGCGGCGCGGTCATCAAATACGAAGACATCGAGATCAATGCCGACTACATAGAGTTCGATTTCGAGAAGCACACTGTGTTTGCGAAGGGACTTCCAGATTCTCTTGGCAAGATAAAAGGCAAGCCGGTCTTCACGCAGGCAGGACAGAAATACTTATCCGACGAGATGTCGTTTAATTTCGACACGAAAAAAGGTATCATCAGGAAGGTGTTTACTGAGGACAACGATAACTATCTCCACGGCGACAAGATCAAGAAGATGGACGACGGCAAGATTCACATCAGGTCGGGCTCGTTCACCACTTGCAGCAACCCTGAGCATCCACACTACGAGTTCCATTTCAATCGAGCCATTGTCATCCCTGACGATAAGATTGTGGCCAAGGTGCTTTATGCGAAGATTGAGGAGACGCCATTGCCTGTCGCTATTCCATTTGCTTTGATACCGACGGCAAAAGGACAGCGATCGGGTCTTATCATACCTTCGTTCGGCGAGTCAGCGAACCGCGGATATTACCTCGAAAACGGAGGCTATTACTGGGCCATCAACCAGCACATGGATCTGCAGCTCATCGGTGACATCTACACCCGTGGCAGCTGGGCGGTGAAGCCTACTTTCAGGTACGTCAACCGATACAAGTACAGCGGCTCGTTGGCGGCGAGCTACGCCATCAACAAAGTGGGTGTGGAAGGCTCTGCCGACTATACTGAAAGCACCGACTTCAAGATCAGATGGACGCACAAACAAGACCCGAAGGCAAGGCCGAAGTCGTCGTTCTCTGCCGACGTCTACATCGTGAGTAACAACTACAACAAATACAACGCCATCTCGACGACAGAGTATTTGAGCAACACCTTCCAATCGAGCATTGCCTATCAGACAAGCTTTGCCAACAAGTTCTATCTCACCGTCAACGGCAGCCACAGCCAGAACACGCTGACACACATCATGACGGTGACATTGCCTGAGATCACGCTCACGATGAACCGTATCTATCCTTTGAAAAACGTCGGAAAAGCTGGCAAGAAACACTGGTATAGCGAGTTAAACCTCAGCTATACAGCTAATGCAAAGAACTATATCAGCATGGCCGACAGCCTCTTCTTCAAAGACCACTGGCTCGACAAGATGCAGAATGGCTTACAGCACAGAGTGCCAATCAACCTGCCTATCAAGTTGTTTAAATACTTCACCTGGACCACGTCGGTGAACATCACAGACAAGATGTATCTGCAGTATTACAAGAAAGAATGGGACATCGACACGACAGGCACTGGCTTTGTCAGGACCGACACCATTCCGCATTTCAGCAACGTGTTCACCTACGATATGTCGAGTAACATCACCACGAAGATATACGGGATGTTCAGGTTTAAGAAAGGTCCGGTGAGAGCTATCCGACATGTGTTCACACCTACCATCGGATTCTCATATAACCCAGATTACAGCGAGAAGTTCTGGAATTATTATTCCACATACATCGACGGCAACGGCAAGGAGCAGAAATACAGCTACTAC
>JAFYNO010000111.1 GCA_017549705.1 Bacteroidales bacterium
ACCTTCCTTAGCATCCACGCCGATAGCTGTCAGTGGTGAGATTGTCGCTTCGTTCCAGCTCTCCCCTTTCAAGATCTTGTTGATTTTGTAATATCCGCTGCCGTCGCGTTCGAGTTCGGCGCCGAGCAGACCGAGTTTGAGACGTGGTGTCTCCGGGCGGTCGCCGCCACCGGTGTAAGCGTGACCGATGTTCAATTCGCCAATCAACTCGCCGATGAGGTAGTTGACGTCGTTACGGTCGCCGCAATAAGGAATCAGCACTGAGTATTTATCATGTATTGCCGGCCAGTCGTTGCCGTGCATGTTTGGAGCATAGAAGAAGTCGCGCATCTGGCGCCATGCCTCTGTGTAAATCTGCGCCCATTCCTCGTGCAGGTTGACCCATTTCTTCATGTTCGAGAGGTCGATAGGCTTCTCGATGCCTTTAACCTCACGTTTCGGAGTGTTGATGACCGCCAGATCCCAACGTTTTCTGAGAGCCATCTTCTTCCCGTCAGGTGTCAGATAGAATCCGTTGAAGTCGCCTATCTTTGTAGCCTCTTTCTCTTCTAAATCATAGTAATACACGCCACTGCCACGATTGCTCCAGCACATGTAATAAAGACCGTTTTCCACTGCCTGGATGTCATAATAATATGCTGTTTTGACATCCGGCAGCGGGATGATACGACTCATGATGCCTTCAAAATCAATCTTTATCGACTTGTCATCTTCTTTCTTGGAGTCTTTTTTCTTATCCTTGCCTTTGCCAGATTTCTCTGGTTTCTCATCTTTTGTCTCGCCTTTGTCGACCGTCACTTCGTCATTCTTTGCAAGGAATGGCGATGGGGTATCTTTCTGCAAAGTAATCATATAGATGCGGCTCATCTCGCGATAGGCGTAGTTCCATTCCACAGCGCTATAAACAGGGTTGAAATCGCGTTCAGAGGTGAAATACAGATACTTTCCGCTCTTGTCGAATGCCGGATTTTCTGAGTTGAACCATGTGTCGGTGACAGGCTCAGCCTTCTTGGAATCAATATTATAAATGAAAATCTGGCTGAACTCTGACATCTTTCCATCGGTATAAGCGATCCATTTGCTGTCGGGCGACCATGTGAAATCGTGCATCTCGCCGTCTTCGCTCTTCGCGATTTCGGTCACCTTTTTCGAGGCGACGTCAATCATCATGAGGCGGTTCATCTTGTCGTACCATGCAATTTTCTTGCTGTCGGGCGACCATGAAGGCTGATATTTGTAAGTCTCTGAAACCGATTTAGGATCTGTGAGTTGGATGGCTTCTTCCTTGCCATCTTGTTTCTGGATATAAAGCTCGTCGTTGCCAGTGCGGTCTGAGATGTAAGCGATGTATTCGCCATCCGGTGACCAAGCGACGTTGCGGTCGTGAACGCCGTCAGACTTTGTCAGATTACGTGTGATGCCTTCCTCTACAGGCAACGTCCAGACGTCACCGCGAGCGTCTAAAACGATACGCTTGCCATCAGGAGAGACGCTGCCGGAGTTGATGTATTTCGAAGCGTCGACGTATTTATTTCTCGATGTGATGCCGTCGCCGATGATCTGCACCGGAATCTTGTGGATTGAGTTGTCGGCTAGGCTCAAGCGGAACAGCATGCCACCGTTTTCGTAGATGATATCATTGTCGCCAAGCGATGGATATTTCACGTCGTAATATGTGTAATCAGTGACCTTTGTGGTTTGTTTCGTTCCTAAATCATAGCAGAAGATATTCATCGTGCGGTCGCGGTCGGAGCAGAAATAAATCTTGTCGCCGGCCCACATCGGGAAGATGTCTTGTGCGACGTTGTTAGTGATGTTTGTCAACTCTTTGGTGTTGAAGTCGAAAATCCAGACGTCGTCGGCCATACCGCCGCGATAGTATTTCCATGTGCGGAACTCGCGCATCACGCGGTTGAAGGCGATCTTTGTGCCATCGGGTGAATATGTTATCCAGCCGCCTTCCTCGAATGGAAGCTGCTCACCGAGTCCGCCATTGATGTTGGCAACGAAAAGTTGACCTACGAAGTCGTCCCAAGTGATGCGACGTGAGCGGTAGACGATGTTCTCGTTATCCTTCCAGGTCATCACGATGTTGTTTGGTCCCATACGGTCGGAGAGGTCGTCGCGATCAAGGGTTGCAGTGTAGGTAACACGTTGTGGTTCACCGCCTTCAGCTAGCATCACATAGACCTCGGTATTGCCGTCGTATTGTCCTGTGAATGCGATGTTTTTTCCATCCGGCGAGTATCTTGCGAAGATCTCGAAGCCGTCGGGGTCGTTGGTCAGTTGGCGAGCCACTCCCCCGTTGATGTCGACGGTGTAGAGGTCACCGGCATAGCTGAAGACGACCTGGTTTCCGTGAATGGCCGGGAAACGCAGCATCTTCGCCTCGTTCTGTGCCTGCAGCGACAAGGTGCCGAGTGCAAGCAACATGCTGAAAATCAATAAGTGTTTTTTCATAGTATTTAAATTTTAAAAACTTTCATGTTGTCATTTCGAGCTTGTCGAGAAATCTACTCCTTTCAATTGCTGTAGATTTCTCCACTACGCTTCGCTTCGGTCGAAATGACGGAGGGGACTTCCACAGCCTTAACCTCATCTCCTATATAAACGAGAAAAGCTTTAATTTGCTGCATGGAGTTCATCTGAATAATTGCGCCAATGTAATCGCGAAGCTGGTTGTAGTATTCCTCATGCGCCTTACCTGTCTTGTAATCGATGAGGATGATGCCGTTTTTCGTCTCCGCATATCTATCAGGTCTGATGATTCTGCCGTCGTAGGTATGTATATCCATCTCGTTTTTCACGACGGCCTCTTCCGAGAAGGCTGGCTTAAGCTCAGGAATCTCAGTCACTTTGCGGAAAGTAGCGAGCAGCTTAGCAGCTTGTTCTTCGTCGATGGTTCCATCGTTGACGTATGGCTTCAATGCTTTTTCAGCGTCGTCAATAGTCTTGATTCTCGACAGTATCTGATGCACCAGCGTACCCCATTCTTCTGGCATGAACGTGCCTTTTTCAGCCCAAATCATGGTTGGGTCGGGGTCGAAATCAAGTTTCTCTGCCCAATTTAAAAGCTTAGGCGCCTCCTCACCTTCCTTCAGCTCAAGCACCTTAACCTCATCATCTTTATGGCTTTTTTCCTTGACTTTCAGAATTGTAGCGTCAAAGTCTCCGTAATTGTATGAGGTGTGCTCCTCTCCTACCTTGAGATTGATTTCGTTGTTTTTTATAAAATAATCGTCGAAATCCGAATCGTCATTATTGGTCTTAATATGCTGAATATCAAGATAATTATTGGCAAAGAAATCGGTAAAGATGTTATATCCGCTTGCGGGATTCTTATCGTTGGTATAGACGAAAAGCATGTTTTTAGCACGCGTCATCGCGACGTACATGATGTCCAAAACATCCAGCATCGTCTTGTTTTCCTCATTATCCAGAAGATGTTGATATGACGTGCCTGTCAGCTTATCTTTTGAAAGCTTGAGCAGGAATGCATCGAGATACGGGATATCTTTCGTGTCTTCATTTTCAGCGCATTGCAGCCATATCTCACTTTGCGTGAAGCCGTTCGACGAGTTCAGACTGGTATCGGCATAAGGATACATCACCACCTTGAATTCCAATCCTTTAGCCTTATGAATTGTCATTATGTTGACGCAGTCAAGGTCACCGGTAATTTGCACCGCGAGTTTGTTTTTCTTCTTTTCCCAGAACTCCAGAAACTCGTTGATGCCCGCGCTGTGACGACATTGCCATTCGTAGACGGTGTTCATGAAATATTGCAGGAAGACGTCTGTAACGATGTTGAAATTGTAATGGTTACAGATTTGAATGCAGGTGTCGTAGATACCGCCTGCTGGGGCGAAAGATGTTTCGCCCCTACATGTGGTGGAATAATATTCCACCGCTTTCTGCGTCACCGGATTGTTCTCGTCGACCATCAACTTCAATGTGTTGACAATCAATTGTATTTTATCCGATGTCTGCAGCAACACCGATTCTGCAGAGAGCACCTCTATGTCGTTAGAGACGAGATAATCGGCGATGTCGGTGCCGTCGCCATTGGAGCGCACCAGGATTGTGATATCTTTATAATCAATGCCTTGCGAATGCAGATTTTTAATCCGTTCCAGCATCGAGGCTTTCACCAGATCTTTGTATTCTTTGGTTTTCATGTCGCCACGAAACACCTCAACAGAGACATAGCCGCCTTGGTTTTTAGGATTGTAAATCTGTTCGGCATCGTGGTAGACATCGGGAATATTCAAATATCGCTCGGCAAATCTGAAGAAAGTGTTGTTGAACTTAATCACGTTTTTCGATGAGCGGTAGTTGGTGCCAAGCGACATTTTCTGCGCCGAGTTGACAAATTGTTCTTCGCATCGCTTGCCGAACTCTCCTTCCGGGCGCTTGTAAATATTCGGCAGGTTGATGATCTGCTCAACCTCACCGCTACGGAATCTGTAAATCGACTGCTTGGCGTCACCGACAATCATATTCATATTGCCAAACGCGAGGCTATTCTCCATCAACGGCAGGAAATTCTGCCACTGCAGCACCGAGGTATCCTGAAACTCATCGATGAAATAATGTCTGTATTTCTCGCCTATCCTCTCATAGATGAAAGGCACCGAGCAGTCGCCTAAGATATCGGAAATACGTTTGTTAAACTCGGAGATATGCACTTGCGAAGTCTCCGCAATATACTCTCTAATCAGTTCGAAAATATGGCTGCGCAAGACATATAAATACAAATCTTTCTCAATGATTTCAAACACTAACTTCCTGGAATACAGATCTTTGTATCTCTCAACAGCATCGGCATACACACGTACAATGTTGCCATCAGAGATTTGGCTTTTGGCATCGTTCCATCGTTTTTCGCCACTCAGAATCTTATCTATTGTGGCAGTCGTCACACAGCTTTTGCCTTCCGACATCTTCTTTTTCACCGACGGCAGTCCTGTCTTTGCCTTTCCGTTATAATCCAATTCAGTGATGCCAAGCTCGTTTTCCTCTGTCTCAATATCTTTGATGATCTGCGACAAAGCGTCCTTCATTTTCTCGTTTTCCGAATGGACGTATTTCTTTATCGTCTTGTATCTTTCTTCATCTAAATCGGTGAAATTCTTATAGTTGCCTTTGCGATAGGCATCTTCTGATAGCAGCTTCTCGATATATTCGCCGATGAGTTTTTTAACGTTCCACGACGTCTCCTCCGATAGGTTATACTCCACGAATTCCGAGAGGATATTAGTGATAAAAGTGTTCTTGCCTATCTCATCTGACAGCTTCTGAATTATCTCGTCAATAAGATCATCGTTGTCGAGAATAACAGAATATTGTCCTGGAAGATCCAGTTCTCTTGCAAAGCTGCGCGAGAGTCGCTGAACAAAACTGTCGATGGTGCATACCGCCATGTCGCTGTAGTTATGCAACATCTTGACGTATAGCTCTTTAGCTCTTCTGATAAGTTCGTTTTCTTCAATGCTGAGGGCTTCAAGCAAATAATCGCGCATCTGCTTCACGTCATTGTCGTTAGCACTTTCGCTGATACCGAGCAGAAAACGTAAGATCTTGGCTTTCATCTCATTAGCGGCCTTATTGGTGAATGTCACCGCCAGAATCTCACGATAAGCGTCGGCGTTATTTCCGAGGCATAGCGTCAGGTATTCCCTCACTATTGTGAAAGTCTTGCCTGAGCCCGCGGAGGCTTTGTAAATCTTAAAAGGTTTATTTTGGCGTTGGTTCATTGGTCACATCTTTTTTCTTGTTTTTCTTATGAATGGTAAACACTTCCCGCAGATTATCAAAGCTTTGTGAGAATGATATACCTATACCTTGTGTGAAATCAGAATAGTTTTCAAACGAATAATAATAGTAGTTGTTCTTGATATTGGTATGGTTATAAGCCTTGAGGCTCAGACGTTTAGTCAAGCGGAATGTCAGATCCACGTCACCCACTATGTTGTTAGCATTGCTAGCGTCGCTCTTGTTGCCTCGTATCACGCCGAAGTTACCTTCAATAGTGAGGCGGTCGTCGAAGAGCTGTGTCGACAGAGCCACTTCGAGTTCCTCGTTGGTCAGCTGGTCGTTTGGCGTATAGTTGATACCGATGTCGAAGTCTTTGGAGATCTGCGACAGCCAGCTGCTCAGCTGGTTGGTAATCATGCTATATCCCGCGGTGGTTCCGAATCTCGTGATATTTGAGCCTGCGGTGTAAGCGAACGATCCTAGCACCATGAGCGAGAACACCTGCTGTGCCATGATGGCCTGATTGGTGGTGTCGATGGCCGAATAGACTATCATCCTCGTGTCTTCTTTGGCATTAGGCAGCTCGATTCCAAAGGTTATCGTCGGGTTCATCAGTTTGTCTGACAGCCTTATGATGCAGTCCACGTTGATGTTGTTGGTCAATGCGGTGGAGTCGACGACGCTGGTGCCCAACGATGTCAACGACGACTTGGTTCGATACACACCGACGATGTCGATGTCAGCGTCTGTCGGGTCGCCAGTCCAGCGCAACGAGCCGCCGTTACGTAAGGTAAACGTCCTCTTCACCATCTCAAGAGTGAAGTTAAACGCTCCGCTGGTGATGAAATAATCGCCAATAAGCTTAAACTCATCAGAATCAATGCCTATATTGATGTTTCCGTTGCCTCGGGCGTTGATACTGCCCATATTCTGAGGCAGATAGATGTTCACCGCAGCGTCCGAGTTGACAGCGGCATTGAGGTTCATCTTAAAGTTCGCATCCTCTTTGACGATCTCAGGTACGTAAGTCTCAACAATAGTGTCAAACTCGTCGTTTTTTTGGACAAAGACAACGAAATTGTTATCTACATTACTTGTGCCCGACAGCGGGACTTCTATCACGGTGCCTTTCTTCGAGACCACATCGATGTTCATCGTGATATCATTGACAGGTCCTGAAATATTCACCGTTCCGTCAGCGATAGCTGTGCCGTAAAATCCATTGGCTTTCTCTGCCGGGATGTTGAGCGCGAAGAAGTCGTTGCAACTCAATCCTAAATCAATATCAAAATTCTTGAGATGATCGTGATTGATCACGCCATTCACCCGCGCAGTGTTTCCAAGAGTGTCGTTGAGGATGATATTGTCAAATACAACCTTGTCGGCATCCAGTTTAATCTTATCGTTTAAGGTGTAATAGGTGTTCAGATAATTGACCTGACACCCTGCATCTTTCAGAGCTACTTCGCCTGTCACCACTGGCTCCGCAATCGAGCCGTTTATCTTGAGATTACCGCTGGCCAAGCCGTTCAACCTTGTGACAACGGAGCTCACAAACGGAGCCATCGTCTCAAGTTTAAAATCATCAAATGCCAGGTCAAACTTCAGATTATCTTGTTTCTTTCGCGGATAATAATAACCCATGAGGCCCACCGATTCGTGTTTCACGTTGGCAAACAGGCTGTTATAAACGTCCATGTTCACAAATATCGACTCGTCAGGGTCATGCCATTTTGCAATAGCTTGCACGTCGCCGACTTCTTTGCCGTTGAGGTAGAAACAATGCATGTTAATATCTGATGCAAACGAGAAGTTGTCGTCAATACCGGAGAATCCGACGAAGCCGTTCAGGGTGCCGTCGAAGTCGAGTTTGTCGCCAATGGTAACGAAGTCAAAGTCTGAGACATCGACATTGTTAAACTCCGCGAACAATGTGTCGGTATCGTGTTTCGGATAGACGCCATGCACCGCCATATTCTGCGAATCGGTGTAGAGCGTCAAGTTATTAAATGACGTGCCAGTCTCCTTAAAATCGATGTTACAGTCGTGAGCCAACCTCCAAAGCGTGTCGTTCACTGTTATGTTTTCCGACTCGATGTTGAGCTTGCCGCCAAACTTCTCATGCGGTAAAAACGTCGAAACGATATGCGCCTTGTTATGATCGGCAGCGTCGTCGTCGTCCCACTTAAGATCGATGTCGACACGGTCGTGACCGAATGTCGAAAGCACCATCAAATTCTCAAGATTTATCGGGTCGTGGTTTTTATCTGTAGTATCTCTAATGATGATGTCTTCGATGCTTAGCTTGGAGGTATATTCATCGAATCTGGCGGTGTTTCTCACCTCCACATTCTTGAATTTCAACCCGTTAAACCAAATTTCAGGAGCATCTATCGTCGAGCCGTGATATGCAAGACCAGAGGTGTATGTCGCGTTGATATTAGCTCCTTTGCTGACATATAACGACGGCACAAACAGTTTCGACAGCATTCTGGTATCTTTGAAATTCATCGACAGCCAGAACTCTTGCTTTATCGTGTCGGGTACAGTGAAATCGAACCATCCCGGCATATTGACATAATGCTTGGCGCTGTTAGCAATAGCGTTGCACAACGTCTTGAAATTGACGATTCCCGAGCCAGTGAAGTCGAAGAAATCGCAGTCGATGGCGATGTCTTTCAATCCCCTGACCTCCTTGATGCTACCGCTGAAGTTATCCATCAGATACTCCTCGCCGTTGAAATATCTGGTATTTGTGATATCAACCGTTCCAGTGATATTATCGATATCGTTGCCGCTGAAATCTGCTATGATATTCGATGCAAGTTGCATAATAGTATCATAATCACTGAGATGCAAGTTAACCAAATCAACATGATTAAGCTTCGAGTTGATGCTATATCTTGGCAATTCACCGCTAAGGTCGAGGGTCGACGACAGATTCACATGCAGATACGGATGTTTTATCTTCGTCTGTGCGGTCAGCATATTGTTCTCAAAATCGCTGGTGATATTGAAGTTTTCAAACTCATTGCCATAGATTTTCAGATCTGTGAAATGAATATCGGCGTCAAACTCCGTATTTTCCGGTTCCAATCCGACGCCGCTCATCTCCATCTCGAATGAGGCTCTCGAGCCGTCGTTCATGCCTAACAGCTCGTCAAGATTCAGATTATTCACGTCCACAGCAAATGAATATGCCGAGCTTTCGGTAGTGTTGAGATAAATCCCTGCGTCTACGTCACCCAGCTCTGACATCATGTTAAACTTGGTGTTGAAATCCATCGCGTAGCCTTGATAGCTACCCGACATGGTATATTTTCCAAGCCCGCTCAGCATGTCAGGAATTGGGACTGTTTTCGACTCAATAGGTATCGCAAAGCTCTTGGTATCGTTGTACGACGACACCATATTTCTCAAGTTAAAATCAATGTAAGTGTCAAAGAACTCTGGCAAACCGGTGAAAGTGACATCCATGTCGATATGCGACTCATTGCCGAAATCACCCACGAAATCGCTGACCGTGAAATCGCAGACTTTGCCGTCATATTGCGCGGTGAAGTTGAACTTATCGGGCATCTTATCGAGCACCCATGAGAAATATCTCAGGTCGCTCAGCTTAATCACCGACGGGCGGATATTGCCGATAATCCTGACAGAGTCGACGAACTCGATATATGCGTGAGAGGTGTCGTATTCAAAACGGAGGTCGAGGTCGGCGCGCGACTCGCCTGTCTCGAGGATGAGGTTGTCGATATTGAGGCATTTCTCGCAGAAGAGCACGTTACCCGATCCATTAGCGAGCACTAACCCGCATTTGTCGACGCCTTTCAGCAGATGCACGTCGCCAAGCACCGAGTCTTGTCGGATCTCAAGATTACTCGCCACACAATCGATGCTGTCGATATCGATATGCGCATAATCCATACTCAGCTTCTCGGGCTGGTCTTTATGCTGGTTCCAGTATACCACATGACCGTTTTCGAGAGTAAACTCTTCAACTTTCAGATGAAAATCCGACGGCTCATCAGTGGTTGTTGTCTCGCTGTTATCCTTTTTAAATTGCGCTATTATCTCGTTGATGTTGAGTATCTCGGAATCCTCATATTTAACGATTCTTCCGAGCACGTCTCTCAGATAAATCTCTTTGATAATGATATCGTTAAACATCACCATCGGGCTGAGTTTCGCATTGAGGAAGCCTATTTTGAACATTGGATATCCGTAGAGGTCGTTAAACACCACGTCTTCCATGCGAACCTCAAACTTCTCAGTGATATAGAACGTCTTGATTTTGACATCGGTATTCAGTCGGGTCGACATTTCGCCTGCGATGGAACGCGCTATCATACTCTGCACATTGAGGTCACGGAAAGCCGCGATGAGGCTCGCCATGAGTGCAAAAATTATCACAATGATAATTAATATGCCGTGTATAATATTCTTTTTTGTACCTTTGCGCATTCTTTTTATGCTATGGACGAATACATTTTAGCCATCGAATCATCGTGTGACGACACTTCAGCGGCAGTCTTGAGAGGCACGACAGTATTGTCGAATGTCATTGCTAATCAAGAGGTTCACCGTCAGTATGGAGGTGTCATCCCCGAGCTCGCCTCGCGCGCGCACCAGCAGAACATCATCCCTGTCGTTGACGCCGCAATTAAGCAAGCAAATATACAAAAAAATCAAATAAGTGCAATATCTTTTACACGTGGCCCGGGATTATTAGGTTCATTGCTCGTAGGCACCTCATTTTCAAAGGCTTTCGCGCTCGCGATGGACATCCCGATGATTGAAATAAATCACACCAACGGCCATGTGCTGGCACTTTTCGCGCAAGAGCCCGGCGACCCTACGCCAGTGCCACAGTTTCCGTTCCTTTGCCTCACGGTGTCGGGCGGCCACACCCAGATCATGAAAGTCAACGATTATTTCGACCTTGAGATTCTTGGCAAGACCATCGACGATGCCGCCGGCGAAGCATTCGACAAGACAGCTAAAATCATGGGACTCGGCTATCCTGGAGGCCCGATAATCAACAAGTTAGCCAAGGAAGGCAACCCTGATGCGTTCCAGTTCAGCAAGCCGCATATCCCTGGCTATGACTATAGCTTCAGCGGACTCAAGACAAGCTTCCTGTATTTCTTGAGAGACAAACTCAAAGAAAACGAGAACTTCATCGAGGAAAACAAAGCCGACCTCTGTGCTTCAATTCAGAAAGACATCATCGACACTCTGATGAAGAAGCTCATCAAGGCGGCTAAAGACACAGGCATCAGACAGGTGGCGATAGCAGGCGGAGTGTCAGCAAACACTGGACTTCAGGATGCCATGCGTGCCGCCGGAAAGAAATATCATTGGGACGTTTTCATTCCGAAGTTCAAATTCAGCACCGACAACGCCGCGATGATTGGCGTCGCCGGATATCTGAAATACAAAAGAGGTGAATTTGGCAGTCAGGATATGACACCGTATGCAAGGACCGCTACGCAGTAGTGTAAAGTTTAGAGTGTAGAGTTTAGAGTAGTTTTAAAGTTTAGTGTTGAAAGTGTAAAGTGTAAATTATTGAGTATGAATTGGGAATCGTTATTATCAGCAAAACGTGAGGCTCGCGCACAGAGCGTCGCCGACATCAGAAACGAGTTTCAGAGAGACTACGACCGCATAATCTTCTCTAACATCTTCCATCGTCTGCAAAATAAGACACAGGTCTTCCCTTTGCCTGGCGCTAAGCTCG
>JAFYNO010000112.1 GCA_017549705.1 Bacteroidales bacterium
CCTGCTTTGGCTGGAGAACATGAGCTACGAGGAAATCGGTGAAATCATCGGCATATCCACCAAAAACGTCTCCGTAAAATTAGTCAGAATCAAGGAACAACTGAAGAAAATGTCGAACGATTAAAACGCAAAGATATGGAAAACAACGAATTGGAAGAAATGCGGGCACAGCTTGCCACCTTAAACGAGAAGCTGGAAAAAGAAAGCATCGTCAGCGATAAGCATATTAGCGAAGCTACTAAGAAACATATTTCGGAAATGCAGAGGAAACTGCTCATCAGAATGATAGTCGTGGCTGTTCTGACACCTTTTATTTATATGTGGTTATCTCCGTATTTTTTGCCTTGGTGCTTAGGTGTTATTTCATTGAATCTATATATCTATTTGAAAACCAGGAAGTGGGATCTTGAATCGTTGAATGTGGCTGATAATTCGAAACGAATCCACAAAATGATGAAAGTATATAAGAGAACAAGACGGCTTTTAATGATATTCTTCTGTCTGTTTTTGATACTCGTTGGAGTCGTTATCCTACTAGTGACAGGTGCATCAATAGAAGGCGTGTCAAAATTTTCATTGTGTCTTTATATTGATATAATTGTCGTCGGTCTTTATTATGTTATAGACAAAATTGCTGTTAGACCCGATGTTGAACTAGTTTTGGAAGGAATTTTAAAAGATTTGGAGGAATAAACAATCAATACTTTCCTTTTCAGGATATGCAAAAATCAGGCCTTTGAATTTTCGGAGAAAATTTGCAGACTGATTTTTGCATATTCTGAAAAATTAATTTCTTTTTTGTAATAAACTCCCAATTCCGATGTCTAAGTGGTTGTAATTTGATCGAATTATGATTGAAAAAGAGAAACAATTTGAGAATTTGGTGAGAGAGCACAAGCGCACGATTTACACGGTCTGCTACATGTTCTCGAAAAACTCCGCCGAGGTCGACGACCTCTTTCAGGAAATCCTCATCAGACTGTGGAAAGGATTCGACAGCTTCGAGGAGCGCAGCAGCGTAAGGACATGGATTTATCGTGTGGCACTCAATGCCGCCATCAACAACGACAAAAAGGAACGCCACCGTGTGCCGACCGTCCCGCTGACCCTCGACATCGACCCTTACGAGGCCGACGACCCATCGACACAGCAAATCCGACAGCTCTACGACCGCATCAACCAGCTTGATCTGATCGACCGAAGTCTGATACTTCTGTGGCTCGAAGGCATTACCTACGAGGAAATCGGGGCAATCATCGGCATTACGCCGAGCAACGTGGGAGTGAGGCTGCTCCGCATCAAAGACAAATTGGTGAAAATGTCAAACAAAAAATGAAAAAGGAGATTTATCATGGAAAACAACAATCTTAACGAACTAGAACAGCTTAAAGCCCAATACGAAACACTGAAACAGCAATTCGACCAGCAGGAAATCGTCAACAAACGACTGATGAAGTCGGCAATTCAAACCAATGTCGATTTCTTTGAGAGAAATCGTAAGGTGGCGATGTTTGTCTATCCAATCGTGGCGGTGCTGATGTACATTTATTTAGCAGTTATGGGATTTCGCACATCCGCAATTATCTTGGTTGTTTTGATGGCTATAGCTACATTTGTCGAACTCTGGCTCACCCGCAACACCCGCCAGCATGTGGTCGATAACTCTGACTTGCTTACGCTTTCTCAAAACATGCAGAAACTGAAGATTGGTTACTCAATCTATATTGTTATCTGGCTGTTTGTATGTTTTGTGCTTGGTGCTGTGATTACATTAAAATATGCGACAAATCAGGGTATTAGTCTGTGGGTACTTGGTTTTATGGGAATGCTGCTGCTGGTTTTCGGCATCATGGCTTACCGTACTTTTTTAGGTCATTGCAACAATATCATCCGACAGATTGATGCCATCGAAGGATGTCCAACAACCAAGAAAATCATGACATTCTGGTACTTCATGGGATCGTTGGCAGTGTTAATTGCTGTGGGTCTGTTGATAACGTATCAAATGCTTAAACCAACCATCTATACGCATCTTGAAAATGATGTTTATACTGAAGGAAAGCTGGAGTTCCGTGTGTTGGATGCTGACTCATTAGTTTTTAATAATGAAAGTAAGCACATTATTCATACTCTTCATGTGAATTATCGCAATCAGGGTGAGTCAACGCCGATTATCGTTCAACTGACTCCGGAAGCGAGTCAAGAATGGTATCAGTTCACTTCAAAGGCTAAAAGTCATAATATCGGGCTTTTCCTAGATGGAGAGTTAGTTCAGAAATATTACATTCAGAATGCTATCGACAACGGCCATTTCTACCTCAATACCGATCCTGAATGGAGTAGAAAAGAAGTTGAAGAATTTTGCAAGAGATTAATTAAGAATTAAGGAACGGTTTTAAGGATATGCAAAAATCAGGCCTTTGAATTTTCGAAGAAAATTTGCAGACTGATTTTTGCATATCCTTAAAACGTTATGTTAAAAAATAATTATCTTTGCCTTGTGAAAAAGCTACATGTCATATTGTCAATTCTGATTTCAATTTTGATTTTTGCGCATTGCAAGAGTCATAGATATGAACTATCTCCAGAGCTTTTACAAATAGACAATCTGATGTGGCTTCAACCCGACAGCGCGACCCGTGAATTGTCGAGATTTTGGGCAAACTACAACATTGACAGCACCGATGCGTTTAACAAG
>JAFYNO010000113.1 GCA_017549705.1 Bacteroidales bacterium
AGCACTATCATCGACTGGTTGGGATAGCCCGACGAACGCATCAGCGAGACGAGGTTGAACGCCAAGGTCGTCAGAAACATTCCCGGAAGCACGATAACCATGTACTCACGGGCGTACGCGACGGTTTCGGCTGTAGCTCCAAAAGCGAACAGGATTCTGTCGAGGAAGATATACGAAAACAGCATCACCAGCCCGCTCAAAATGACGGTGAAAATCACTGAGTTGCCGAGGATATTCTCAGCCCAGTTGATGTCTTTCTTACCCAAAACTATCGACATTCTAGCCCCTGCTCCAACGCCAATCAAAGCGCCGAATGCGTGGATGATATTGATGATAGGTAAAGTGATGGCCAATCCCGCAATGGCGAGCGCGCCCACTCCGTGTCCGATGAAAATACGGTCACAAATGTTGTAAACCGATGATATAACCTGACTCACCACCGACGGCAAGGCGTACATAAGTAACAGAGCGCCAATGCCTTTAGTCTCCAATTCCCTTGTTCTATCTGTCTGCATTTTGCTTTTCAATTGTTTTTGCTATGCTAATCCCATATTCGTATAAAATGTAAAACGGCACAAAAATCAGCAGCTGACTGATGATGTCGGGCGGCGTGATAAGTGCCGAAAGTGCCAAGATGACAACGATGGCGATTTTGCGGTTTTTCTTCAGCCAAGTTGAGGTTATGATGCCAATAGATGCCAACAGTCTTATCAGTAACGGCAGCTGAAACACCAGTCCGGCCGCGAGACAAACACCCAAAACCGTGCTCACATACGAACTCACGTCGATGATGTTTTGTATGCTTCCGTTGGCCTCGTAATTTGCGAGGAAGTTGATTCCGAGAGGCGCGATAATGAAGTAGCTGAACGCCACACCGAGGAAGAACCAAAACACTATCTTCCAGACTATCAAACGAGTACGGCGTTTCATCGTTGTCGAGAGAGCCGGCTTCACGAAGCCCCACAGCTGCCCGATGATGTAAGGAAACGCAATGACTAATGCACCTACCGCCGATGCTTTGATGTGAAGCATAAACTGTCCGGCGATCTTGGTGTTGTAGATTTGCAGTGGATTGGCATTGATTCTCAATGCCTCAGTGCCAGTCAAATCGGCCAGTTTCGCAAATAATCTGTTTGTAATGAAATCGCTTTCGGAAGGATAAAAAACGATATTGATGATATCGCCTTTGAAAAAAGTGAATAGTACGATGAAGAGCAAAACAAAAGCAATCCCGATGTGCACAAATACTTTACGAAGCTCATCGAGATGCTCGCCGAAAGTCATTTGAACGTCTGCCATTTGAGGCTATTTCTCCTCTGGTTTTTCTTCTTTTTTATCGCCTGTCGGCTCGTTCATGGCATCTTTAAATTCCTTGACGCCCTTACCCATTCCGCGCATCAGCTCAGGGAGTTTCTTGCCGCCGAAAAGCAGCAAAATAGCCAGCACGATAAGAAGTATTTCACCGGTTCCGATACCGCCTAAAAATAATGTTGTCATATCTCAAATATTAATCTTGCAAATATACGAAATATTTTTCAAATCTCCAAATTATTCTTTTAAAATCGATTATCCCACGATTTCTCGCAATAAATCCAAAGCGTCTTTCACCCTGTCAACAACCTTGAAAATCAATATGTTTTTGCCGTTTTGCTCCTTAAACTGGCAACGTTTGAGATGGTCGGAAGCGTATCTGATAATCTTGTTGAAAGTCTCGGTTTTGAAGTATTCCGACTCCTGATCTTGAAGGAAATAGCAAGTCATGTCACCTTTTTTGAGAACGATTTTCTCGAAGCCGAGATCGCGGGCAATCCAACGTAAACGCACAGTATTCAAAAGGTCGTTTGCCTGCGGCGGAAGTTCACCGAAACGGTCGATGAGGTTGTCGGTGAAGCGCATCAAACCTTCTTCATTTTCAATATGATCGAGCTCGTTGTAAAGGCTGATACGCTCAGCCGATGAGTCGACATATTCGTTTGGCAACAATATCTCCAAATCCGACTCTATGGCGCATTCGCGAACGTATTTTTTCTCCTCTTCGGGCTTCTCAAACAGGTCTTTGAACTCGTTTTCCTTGAGTTCCATAATGGCCTCGTCGAGGATTTTATGATAGGTCTCGAATCCGATATCGTTGATGAATCCGCTCTGTTCGGCGCCCAGCAGGTTGCCGGCTCCACGGATGTCGAGGTCGCGCATCGCGATGTTGAAACCGCTGCCTAAATCCGAGAATTCCTCGAGGGCACGCAGACGTTTCTGAGCCTCGTCGCTGAGCATCGCCATCGGTGGCGTCAAAAGGTAACAGAACGCTTTTTTGTTTGAACGTCCCACCCTGCCGCGCAGTTGGTGCAAATCGCTCAGTCCGTATTTGTGCGCGTCGTTGATAATGATTGTGTTGGCATTCGGAATGTCCAGCCCAGCCTCGATAATCGTGGTGCACAGAAGCACGTCGTACTTGCCGTCGATGAAGTCGAGCATTATCTGTTCGAGCTTGTCGCCCTCCATCTGTCCGTGACCCACAGCCACCTTCGCACCCGGCACGCAGCTCACGATCATGTCGTAAACCTCCATGATGTTTTGGATGCGGTTGTGCACGAAAAACACCTGTCCGTCGCGCGCCAACTCGTACTGAATAGCGTCGCGGATGACGTCTGGAGAGAACGAACGTAACTCGGTCTCGACAGGATATCTGTTTGGCGGCGGAGTGGTTATTATGCTCATGTCACGGGCACCCATCATTGAAAACTGCAGAGTGCGGGGTATAGGCGTAGCACTCAAAGTGAGGGTGTCGACATTGGTTTTCATCTGTTTCAGCTTCTCCTTTGCTGAAACGCCGAACTTCTGCTCCTCGTCGATGATTAGCAGACCTAAGTCCTTGAATTCCACGTCTTTACTGATGATGCGATGTGTTCCTATCAATATATCGACACGACCTGCCTTGACCTCTTCGAGGGTCTTTTTCTGTTCCTTGGCTGTCTTGAATCGGTTCATGTAGTCGATGGTGACCGGGAAGCCTTTCAAACGGCTCGAGAACGTGTGGAAATGCTGGAGTGCGAGCACCGTAGTCGGCACCAAAACGGCCACCTGTTTCGAGTCACTGACAGCCTTGAAAGCTGCACGAATTGCCACCTCGGTCTTTCCGAATCCCACATCACCGCACACCAAGCGATCCATCGGCGATTCCTTCTCCATGTCGCGTTTCACGTCGATGGTTGCCTTCAGCTGGTCGGGAGTGTCCTCGTACATAAACGAAGCCTCCAACTCGGTCTGCAAATAAGTATCTGGCATGAACTGGAACCCCTGCGAGTTCTTGCGCTCAGCGTAGAGTTTTATGAGCTCGCGCGCAATGTCCTTAACTTTGCTCTTTGTCTTTGCTTTCAGCTTGTTCCAAGCATTCGAACCGAGTTTACTCAACGAAGGCTCCGCTCCATCTTTACTGGAATATTTTGAGATTCTATGCAAAGAATGGATGCTCACATAAAGCAAATCGCCGTTCTGATAAATAAGTCTCAGCGCCTCCTGCTGTTTCCCGTTGTGGTCGATGATTTCCAAGCCATCAAAACGCCCGATGCCATGGTCGATATGAGTAACGTAATCGCCTGGTTTCAAATCATATAACTCTTTGATTGTCAGCGCCTGACTGCTCGCAAAACCTTCACGGAGATGGAAGCGGTGATAACGCTCGAAGATCTGATGGTCGGTGAAACAGCAGAGTTTTTGGTCGTTATCGACGAAACCTGCCTGAATAGAATATAATATAGGTGTGAAATCGTGATTCGATTCGTCCTTCTGCTGCAAATCGTTCAAAATGCTTTGGATTCGCTCGAGCTGACGCTTGCTTTCGGAGAAGAAAAGTATGCGGTAGTCTCTGTCTTTCAACGAGTTAATGGTGCTTTGCAACATCTCGAAGTTCTTGTTGAACACCGGCTGAGTAGTGATGTTGAACTCTACAATCTCCTTCCCCACCGAATCGGAATATGTTTCAAACGTAACCGATTTAAAATCATCAAGTTGCGTCAGAAGTTCATCGCTTTGCGCGAATAAAGTATCGGGCGATTTCAGATTATCATTTTCTTCAGAATTTTCGTAAGCATCGACAGCTTTTTTATACTCGGCATCGATTCTCTCCTTCAGAAAATCGGTCTCGTCAAGCCACATAACCGTCTGCTTCTGAAGATATTGGAATATAGTCTCGCGTTCTTCCGAGAGGTTATGATCCTGAAGATTCGGCAACAGAACAATGCGTTGCAGCTTCTCGATCGAGAGTTGGTCGACGGGATTGAACGAGCGGATCGACTCCACCTCGTCAAAATCGAAAACAATACGATAAGGATAGTCGTTGGCAAATGAAAACACATCGACTATGCCGCCTCGGATGGCAAACTGACCCGGCTCAACCACAAAATCAACATGCTCGAAGTTATATTCCAGCAAGGTGTCGGTGACGAAATCCATATCTACTTTCTCGCCAACCGTAAGCTTTAAAGTGTTCTTGCTCAATATCTTACGAGTAACGATTTTCTCACTCAAAGCTTCAGGGTAAGAAACAATTATCGTCTTACGTTCGGATGTCGAAACCCTTTGCAGAACCTCGGTTCGCGACAAAATATAGGTGTTATCGGGCTTCTCGGGCTCATACGGACGTTTGTACGAGGTCGGATAGAACAAAATCATCTTCTTGGCGTAGTCCTGCTCGCGCTCGCCGAAGATATTTTCCAAATCGTTGTAGAAATAAGCCGCGCTCTCCTTGTCGGGACACACCACAAAATGCTGTCCTCCGAGCTTCTCAAACGCCGCAGCCACAGCAAAAGCCTTCGCCGAACCGACTATGCCTTTGCAAAACACGTCTTTCTTATCATTAAGATAATCAACGAGTTGCAAGATGCGGGCGTCGTCTTTATAATATGAAACAGGATTTTCTTTCACGACGGCAAAATTAGCAAAAAGACCTTAGACTTTAGACCTTAGACTTTAGTTTTTTAATAAATAAAAATTTTTTGTAATTTTTCAGCTAATTATCGGGAATCGACCGATGGATGACATAACCGTTTTAAACACCAGCACTCTTTTCAACCAGATACTTCGATGGTGTTTTTCCGTACTTACTCTTGAACGAGCGCAAAAATGTGGAGTATGAGTTGAAGCCAACCATGACGGCTATATCCTCCATAGATTGTTGGCTTTCAGAATTTTTGCTTTCCAGCATGATTTTGGCCTCTTCCAAGCGGAAATCATTGATGTACTCGTAGAAAGTCATATTGCGCTCACGGTTGATATAGTTACTCAGGTACTGTCGGTTTGTACCCAACTGTTGCGCCAACTTCTGCAATGTCAGCGTGCTGTCGCGATAATATTGCTTTTCGTGTATAATCTGTTCAATGTCTTTTGAAAACAAGGCTTTATAATAAGGATCCTTGTCACCCTGATTTTCCAAGACAAACACTTTCTGTGTGATGATTTTATGCATGACATACAGCACTATAGCAATGGAAATGAGGCAATAGACCGAGTCAAAAATCAGGCTGCAACCGCCTTCCTGCCCGGCAAACCAATCTTGCTGCGACAGGCTATCGGCATACCACAACAGTTGATAGACGAAAAACAATGTGACCAAGATATTACTCCAACGGAGATCGAAATACTCCAAGTTGCTCACATTGTCGTTAAGCATAGCGGTGTATTTCTTGATGGAATACAGCAAATACACCATGATTATCAAGCAAGTAATCAATGTGAAGACCTGCATGGCCGGCAATATCTTCTGGTTTCCGGTGATGGCAAACATAATCATCGCCCCGACAAATGGAATTTCAACTATAAGCAGTTGCCTCAGTTTATATCGTCCGGGCATCGCCAAGGAGATACCGAAAACAATGTAGCCTCCCACAATCACATAATCGAAAAGCAGAAACAAGGTATTTAGATAATCGGCATAAGGCAAATCGCCGCACGCCGCCACCAAAAAGTTGTTGAAAAATCCAATAGAGTGTAGTATCAATGTCATCGCAAAAACCTTCTGGAACTGGTAGGCGCGATGACGTTTAAGCATGTATATCCCGCACCCCATCAGGGCACATTGCGCCATGCCGGAAACGAAGCATAGCAACATGATATACAACGAGTCAGTATTCATATTTGCAAAAGTACAGTTTTTTTTCTTCATCTTTATTTTAAATATCGCCCGTCAGATGTCGTTTTTTACGTATTGCAACCTCATTTTTACGTATTGCCAATACGCCTCCCCTTATTTTTTACGCAAAGAAGACCGCTTTTTTACACAAAGAAAGGGCAACAAAAGAACTAATCAGGAAATTTGTAACAAAATCAAACTTAAGGAGAAAGCCGAAAATCCTGAATAGAGTAGGCACTTATTAAAAGTTATTGTTATGGGATTAAAATCAGGTTACAAATTGGAAGATGGCGAACAGCTCGTCATGGAAATCGAAGCTAACATGCGTGAGACCAGTTCAAACCCTTTGGCTGTCTTGTGGGATGCTATCCGTGGAATCTTTGAACTCATTTTGGGATTTTCAAACAAAGGCTTTTTGGTGATGACCAACAAACGTGTCGTCATGATTACCAAGTACAAAGCCTTCTTTGTCATTGAAAAGGGCTCCACTTTGAGCAACATCTTACCGCATAGCGTAAGCAACGTCGGTTATTCGAAGATGGGTACATGCTGCTGTGGGCTGTTCTGCAAGAAG
>JAFYNO010000114.1 GCA_017549705.1 Bacteroidales bacterium
AGCAGCTCAGGATTGCAGGCCAACGCCATGGCTATCATCACACGTTGTTTTTGTCCGCCGGAGAGCTCGTGTGGGTAGCTCTTGTAGATGGCTTCGGGGCGCGGCAGCATCACTTTTTTGAACAGGGATATGACGCGTGACTTCGCTTCTTCTTCGGTCACGTTTTCGTGAGAAAGAATTGCTTCGGTGACTTGAAAACCGCACTGGAAAACGGGGTTCAGCGAGGTCATCGGCTCCTGGAATATCATGGCGATGCGTTTGCCACGGATGTCGTGCATCTCGTTTTCCGAAAGATGCAGGATATCTTTCCCGTCGAGGGTGATTTCGTCAGCTGTGATGCGCGATTGTTTCTCATTCAGAAGTCGCATCACTGCCAGGTTGCTCACCGACTTTCCAGAACCTGATTCGCCAACAATTCCAAGTGTCTTCCCCTTCGGCACCTCAAAACTGACACCATGCACCGCCTCGTTCCATTCGCCATCGCGAAGGAAAGAAATCTTTAAATTTTTTATATTTAGCAGTGCATTTGCCATATTTTTCTTTCGGAGATTTCTCCATTACGCCTATCGGCTCCAGTCGAAATGACGTTCGATATGTCCGTCATTTCGACCGACCGCAGGGAGCGGAGAAATCCCCCCTCAATCGGTGCAGTTACTTATTTCTTCTATATTTATTATTTCTGTATCATTAACTAAATCAATCCATTTTGGATTCTTTAGATTTATCAGATATTCTTTCTTTGCTCTATTCCATTTCTTTAATTGTGTTTCTCTGTTTATTGCATCTTCAATATTATTCCATTTTTCATAATAAACACATTTTTCACAATTATACTTATCTGTAAAAGAACCTTTTATTTCATGATTTTTATGTTCATATACTCTTCTGATCAAATCATTTGTTACACCAATGTATAATACATTTTTATGATTATTGGTCATTATGTATATGTAACTTTCATTCATATTATTTCTCTTTTTGAAGGAGATTTCTCCGCTCCGCCTATCGGCTCCGGTCGAAATGACGAAGTGCATGCACCGTTAAAACCCTTCGAGATTCATTAACACTGTGGGTATCAATAGAATTCCTCCTAGCACTATTAACATCAGTATTAGCTTCCAGCACCATTTAAACCATTTCTGGTATGGGATTTTCGCCACTCCAAGGGCTCCGATGAGAACTCCTGACGTTGGCGTTATCATGTTAGTGAAGCCATCGCCGAACTGGAACGCCATCACGGTGGCTTGACGGCACACCCCGATGAGGTCGCTGAACGGCGCCATAATCGGCATCGTTATTGCCGCTTTGGCCGAACCTGACGGTATGATGATGTTTATAAGTGTCTGAATACCATACATTATCTCCACCGACGCCACCTTGCCGAAGTCGGACATCGATTTCGAGAGGCCGTACAAAATCGTGTCGATAATGCCGCCACTTTGCAGAATTATCACGATGCCGCCAGCCAAACCGACGACCACCGCAGCCGACAGGATATCGCTCATTCCTTCGATGAAAAGTCGCGCTATGTCGCTGGCGCTCTTGCCGATAGCCATGCCACTGCAGATGCCCATGGCAAGGAACAGCGACGCTATCTCCATCACATACCAGCCGTAACCCATCACACCAACGATGAGATAGATGATGGTGTAAAGTAACAGCAGCAAAATGAAACTATGTACCGTTTTTCTTAACGAAAGCGCTCCTAAAACTGCAAAAAATCCTGTAAGAATCGGGATTATCGGCATCACAAAGGCACTCGAACCTATTACTAAGGTCGTCCGAGGGTTCAGATACGAGAAAATCACCATCGCAATGAGCAGGAAAGCGTACACAAACCAAGCGGCACGAGGCACATAATGCTCAAACTCCTGCCCTTGCGCCACGCTGTGCTGCCTCCAATAAGCGTCATCGTCGTACATGATTGAAATCTTCGGATTTTTCTTCACTTTGTGGGCGTAATGCAGCACGAAAGCGATGCCGAAGATGTTGATAATCACCCAGCAGAAGATGCGATATCCAATGCCCGAAAACAGCGGAACGTCGGCGATTCCTTGTGCAATGCCTATCGTAAATGGATTCAAAATAGCGCCCGCGAAGCCGATATGCGCCGCCACATACACCATGCACAATCCCACGATGCTGTCGTAACCCATTGATATTGCGAGTGGTATGATGATAATCACAAAGGCGATGCACTCCTCGCTCATCCCAAAAATCGCGCCGAAGAGGCTAAACAGCAGCATTATCAGCACGATGATGATATTATCGATGCCTAAAAATTGTATAAACTTATGATTTTCAAGTCGTTGCGTGAATTTTAGGAAAGAGATAATCCCCATGTCTATGGCTCGGCTTTTGTTCATAATCCAGAATGCGCCGCCTATCATCAGGATGAAAATGATGATTTTCGACTGCTGCACGAAACCATTGAAAAGTGCCGAAAACACCTGCCACGTCTGGGCTTCAGGATGGAAAACCTCTTGATACTCAGCAGGTAAATCCTCTTCATAATAGAACTGCCCGTCGACGTACATTCCCGGCTTGATAAACCAAGTCATGATGGCGGCGACCAATATTATGCAGAAAACGATAACGTAAGTATGCGGTACTTTTCGCTTTGCCATAAAATATTTTTTGCAAAGATAATAAAATATGTGTAATTTTGCAGAGAGAAATTTAGTAAAAACTTCATATTATGGTTAACTACAAAGATTTAGGGCTGGTGAACACCCGTGCAATGTTCGCAAAGGCTGTTGATGGCGGCTATGCTATCCCGGCATTTAATTTCAACAATATGGAACAGCTGCAGGCCATCATTATGGCGGCTGTGGAGACGAAATCGCCAGTGATTCTTCAGATTTCGAAAGGCGCTCGTAACTACGCCAACCAGACTCTGCTCCGCTACATGGCAGAAGGCGCTGTGGCATACGCAAAGGAACTTGGCTGCGCTCATCCTGAGATTGTGCTTCACCTCGACCACGGCGACTCGTTCGAGCTCTGCAAAAACTGCATCGAGATGGGATTCTCATCAGTGATGATCGACGGCTCGGCACTTCCATACGACGAAAACGTGGCTCTGACACGCAAAGTTGTCGATTTTGCTCACAAATACGATGTGACAGTGGAAGGCGAACTCGGTGTTTTGGCAGGTGTTGAAGACGAGGTCTCAGCCGAGGCAAGTCACTACACAAAACCTGAAGAAGTGGTTGATTTTGTGACCAAGACAGGTGTCGATTCACTCGCAATTTCTATCGGAACATCGCACGGAGCATACAAATTCACTCCTGAGCAGTGCACCGTTGACCCGAAGACAGGCCGCCTGGTACCACCACCGCTCGCATTCGACGTGCTCGAGGCTATCGAGAAAGAGCTTCCGGGCTTCCCGATCGTGCTTCACGGCTCATCATCGGTGCCACAGGACGATGTCGATACCATTAATAAATATGGTGGCGCTTTGAAGGCAGCCGTCGGTATTCCAGAGGAACAGCTCCGCAAGGCAGCAAAATCGGCAGTCTGCAAGATCAACATCGACAGTGACAGCCGTCTGGCCATGACAGCGGCAGTGCGCAAGGCATTTGCCGAGAAACCGGCAGAGTTCGACCCTCGTAAGTACCTCGGACCAGCACGCGACCACATGAAAGAGCTGTATATGCATAAGATTATCAATGTGTTAGGAAGCAATAATAAATTAGCTGAATAGCCATTAGCCATTAGCTATTAGCCATTAGTCTTTAGTTTTTAGTCGTTAGTTGTTAGTGGGCAAAAAAATCTAACAACTAATGTCTAACGACTAAAGACTTTTTATTATTTTTGCGCCCGAAAAATTATTTTTAAACCATTTAAATTTATCTCTAATAAAATGAAAAAATCTTTATTAAAAAGAACTTTCGTTTCAGTCGTTCTTATCTGTTTTGCTTTGACTGGAATGGCACAAACAACTTTTACTGCCGGTGATTTGAATTATAGCGTTAACGCTGATGGCGTTTCGGTGACGGTAACCGGTCATGCCCTCAGCTATGAAAATGCAACAGGACCGTTAAACATCCCGGAATCGGTTAATTATCAAGGCACTGACTATGCGGTGACAAACATCGGCAATTCAGCATTTTTGTATTATTTTTATCTGACAAGTTTGTCACTGCCGAACTCATTGGTCACTATCGAGAATAGCGCTTTTGCGTATTGCTCAGGTTTTACTGGCGATTTGATTATTCCTAATTCAGTTGTCACAATCGAGGAAAGCGCTTTCTTTACCTGCTATAGCTTTGACGGCGATTTCGTGCTTGGCAATTCTTTAACTACTATAGGAGATGGTGCTTTTAATTCGTGCGACGGTTTGCATGGCGTGCTGAACATCCCGAGTAGTCTTGAATCGATAGGTACAATGGCTTTCAGATATTGCAATTTCAGCGGCATGACCGTTGATCCGGCAAACCCTGTTTTCGACTCGAGAGACAACTGCAACGCCATCATCGTGACAGAAACCAACGAGCTGATTATTGGCTGCGTGAATACTGTGATTCCAAACACCGTCACCGCAATCGGTGAGGATGCATTTTGCGGTCTTGCATTGACTTCAATTGAAATTCCGAATTCGGTGACCAGAATCGGAGCCGGCGCATATGCGTTTTGCTTCAGTGCAACTGGCGATTTGACCATACCTAACTCAGTGGAATTCATCGGTGCCGGCGCTTTTACGCAGTGTACAGGCCTTAACGGCACTTTGACAATAGGTGAATCGGTCAAATTTATTGGCGACTATGCTTTCAGACAATGCGGAGGCTTTACAGGAGCTGTCTCATTGGCAACCGTGCCACCTGAGCTTGGCAACGAGCCGGGATGGAACTGCGTTGTGTTCGAGCAGTTTGGCTATCCGATTCTCACCGTTCCTTACGGCTGTGCTGCAGCTTATCAGAACTCAGCTTGGTACGATCCGCTTGGATTGAACGGTTTCTATGAATTTATTGAAGCTGAGCCGCAAGTAGTTTCAGAAACAGAGAATATCATTTCAGCAGTTTATCCTAACCCGACTAAGGGTGCAGTGAAAATCGAGGCTGAGTATATTAAAAATGTAAGCGTTTTAAATAGTCTTGGACAAATACTATTTGAAAGCGAAGTCGGTGGTAATGCTTTTGAATATGATTTCAGCGGAAATGAGGCGGGAGTTTATTTCATTAAGGTTGAAACAGTGAAGGGTGTTGAGACAAAGAGAGTGACGGTGCTATAAGCCTTAAAGGCTTTAAAGCGGCTGCCTTAAGGGCGTTAATGGCATTAATGGCGTTAAGGCCGTTAAGGTTGCCGCTTTTTTCAATGGTCAACATCAATACATTAACTTTGACGGTATAAACCTGTCAACCATCACATAATTAATTTCAATATGGAAAACCACAGTCCATTTGTGATTCATTATTGACAATGTTTTTGCAAAAGGATGTATCTTTTTCGCTGTAACAAACTTGCTGTATTGATAAATATCAGCAGTATAAGATAAAGAAGCCAACTGACCTAATATTCTATTGACATAATTATGACCACTTTCAACACGATATAATGTTGAAATATATGTTGCCATTGCATCAAGATCTGATGATGCATTGTCGCTAATTATCACCCTGTAATTTCGCATAGCAATCATCAAGCTTTTTGTGGAACAATTCGCCAAATTCTTCTAATGTCATATAGCCTTCAGGCACATCACGATCATTAACCATTGGCATTATTTTCGATTGCTGTGCAATACCATAAACAGCTTCCGGTTCGGAAACTTCTTTTACTTTTTCTTCTTTTTGTTTGTAAGGCTTCATATAACTAACATTTAGATTTGCAAAGTTACAAATAATATTGCTCCGTGCGGCTATATTTTAAAAATTTTGTTTTTTCTAAAATAACCCCTAACTTTGCATCGTTAAAATAAAAAACAACATGAAAAAGATAGCTAAAAACCTCAAAATTAAAGCATTGCTGACACTTTCAGTGTTGGTGATGTTTTTGTTTACAATCTGCGAATTGAAGGCGCAAGACACTATAAATTCCGACGAAGAGGTAAAAAGAATGGAAATAGAATTATTGAATTATCACTCTATAAATCCTGAATTCCCGGGTGGCAGCGATTCACTTAATGCATTTATCAAACAAAACTTACAATATCCGAAATCGGCGAAAGAACAAGGTATTGAAGGCATTGTTAATGTCAAGTTCTTTGTTGACTCAGACGGCTCCATTAAAGATGCAAAAATTGAGCATGGTGTAAATGAAGAACTCGATGCCGAAGCCATTCGTATAGTAAACCTAATGCCTAAATGGGAGCCAGGCCGTCATGGTTCTCGCACTATATCTGTTCTATATGAATTGCCAATAGTATTCAGATTAAAATAAGAATAAATAATGAATGACGATAATTAAATAACGATGTAATATTTCAATAGTTACATCGTTATTTAATTATGAAAAAGCTCCTTTTGCTGTTGTTGTTTGCTTCCGGCGTGATGTTTTGTCATGCCCAGGAGAATGATACAATAACCAAAAGCGTTGTCACCGATTCAGTCGTCATTTATCCTTGGCTGGACTATGAGGTTTTCAAGCATGAAATTGTAAAGATGCCTTGGCGGAAACCGGTAATGATACCAGGTGTCTCGAAAGAAGATGATGAAAAGCAGATTTACAAGAAGCCTGTTCGTGAACCCAAAGGCTCAACAATCAGTCCTGTCACATTGATTTACAACAGATATAATAAAAGAGCACGTTTCAAAAGGAAGCTCGAGCGTAACCGGAGGCGTTTCAATCGCGAGATGGAACGAATCGGGGCGGATTCGCTGATGATACCATAGCGACAAGCATATCTTGCAGATCCTCGCCACCGCCAAGTATCTCCAAACATTTTTGTGATCGCACAAAGACATTGTGATACGAGCTGCCGATAACAGCCGCAATGTGTTTGTTGTCGAAGCCCAGTAAAGAAAGGCACAAAACAATTTCATCTGATTTCTTCAGGCGAGGGTATTTGTTTATTATCGCACGAATAGCTCCATCAAGCTCCTTGTCAAAAATCTCAACAATCTGCAGTTTCTCATCTTCAGTCAACGCCAATTCCGGATATTGCAAGGTTGTTTTGATATTCATCTGCATCACAGCCATCAGCTTCTTACACAACTCGTAGTTCTTGATGTTTTGCATACTCTCGGCATAAGAAACCGGCTCGTGTTTTTTGACTTCGTTTAGCAAGTCTAATTTTTCTTCAAACGACTTGATGTTTTCTTTCGCTATCTTGTTTTCTTCATTGGTCTTTTTTATCTTTCCGTGAAGCGTCCCGATATACCAGTCTTTTCTGTTGATTTCGATTAAATGCCTTCTCTTCCTGACTATAGACACTACATAAAACACAGCCACAAGCACGATCATCAGTGCGACAAGAGCGCCTATGATTTTCAGCCATAGATTTATTATTTCTTCCTTATGCCTATCAGCCTCATATTGTTCATACATAGCAATCAGCTCGGCTTTCAGTGGCGTAAATTCAAGCTCTTTATGTGTCTCTTCAGCAAGAAACGGAGCGTAATGAGCCATCACACGGGTGTTATTCGTAGTTTTACAAATATCAACAATACGGCTTGCTATCGTCATTTTTGCCGGATGATTATTCTCAAATGCCATCTCGTAGTAATACAAGGCAGAATCGACCATATTGTTTTGATAATACATCTCGGCAAGAGTGGCGCTTCTAATTATCCTATCATTCTCATCATTAGAATTCTTATATATCTCTTTCATGATGCAAAGAGCCTCATAATACCTCTTTTGTGAGTCACTCATATTAATTGCTCTTGTCATCGCTATGCTTTCTCTGAGTTTTTTTGCAGCCAAATTATCATTAGTCACATTGTTGTTTATCAATGAATCAGCCATCGCGAGATATTTCTCTGATTCATCATATCTGTTTTCTGATGACAATATTTTTGCAATGCTATTACAATTGAGGGCTAAGGAGAAATTTGCCTGACATTTGATAAAGCTCTCATTTGCCTTATCATATATTTTTAATGCGATATCGTTTGTGAAATCAAAATATATCCTCGCTAATCTATTATAAATCAATCCGTTAAAATATTCTATCTCGTAGTTTCTGTCTTTATTCTTAATTTCGTCGATAGTTGTTAAAGAGATCAGATAGTCGTTACAGGCGTTTTTAACGTTTTCTTTTTCGGTTTCTCCGACAGCTTTATAGTAATGAGCGCGCGATTTCAGGAAAAGTACGTCAACATTGTTGGGATGCTTCTCAGCAAGGCTGTCGAAAAACCTCGTGGCCTCAACAACGTCAGAGTAATTGGTTTGTAAAAAATTGTTTTTATAAAGTGCTTCAGCGATTAAAATCTGGTATTGGTAATAATTCGGTTTTGAAAGACTTTGGTCATCTACAGTGTCGGAAGCGCTAATCAGCATTTCGAGGGCGACATCCGGGCAACACATCATTGTGTCGCTAATGCTTTGAATCACAGAATGATAAATAGAATTGTCTTTCTCAGAATAGAGCGAAAAGCGTTTGCAAGAATGTGTCACGAGACACAAAACCAGCAAAAAAAGCAATCCTATTATATTTTTCCTCATCAGTTTGCAAAATTAATAAATATTTCTTAAATAATTATTTCAAAATTTTTATTTTATATCATACTGATTACAGCACAATTTATATATGATTATAATCGCTGAAACACCAGTATTTTCAACTGAATTCTCAAAAACGTGTAATAATTTGTAATAGTAAATTTGGAAAAGCTAATTTTTTTTTGCATACTTTTGTAATCGAAAAACAAAGTCAATTTATAACATTTAAAAACTTAAAAATTCACATCTATGAAAAAGGTATTATTCTTCCTGCTCTTCGGTTTGTTGTTTTCTCAACAATTTGCAAATGGTGGTATTCCGATTCAGATTAAAAAGCTGCAGAATGGCGATGAAGGTGCCAGAACTGCTACCACATTAATTAATGCAGAGGTAAATGGTAACACTCTTACTGTAACATTTAACTCTAATTGTGGAGATGCCGAAATCATGATTGAAACGCCATCGGGATCATTTGTGGCTTCAGCTTATTGCTCGAGCACCCCTGGATCAATCGATATATCGTTATTACCGGGCTGCTATGTTGTTACTATCACA
>JAFYNO010000115.1 GCA_017549705.1 Bacteroidales bacterium
GCCATTTGCAGAAATGCGACTTACCACAGGGTACTGAGAGCATTTCGAAAATGGCATTAAAATCGTAAAAAACTAACAACTAAAGACTAATAACTAAAGACTTTTTTGTATCTTTGCGAGTTTATAGTTATTATGTCATACTCTGCATTGATATCGAAAATCGAGCGCTTCATCAGGAAGTTCTATCTCAACCGCCTCATTCAAGGTGCGTTGATAGGACTCGTTCTGATGATTGCTTTGTTTTTGATTATCAATGGAATAGAATATTATTCTTGGCTTTCGCAGAAAGGCAGATTTATTCTATTACTGCTCTTTATCCTCGGCACATTGTTTGTCGGAATTTTCTACTTTGCCATCCCGATAATCAACCTCATCCGTTTCCGCAACAAGATGTCGGACGAACAAGCTGCTATTATGATAGGTAAGTTTTTCCCCGAAATCAGCGACAAACTGCTTAATACGCTTCAATTATCACACGAACTATTGCAAGATTCTGATAATCAACTGCTTATCGCGACAATCGAACAGCGAACCGAACATCTCAAACCTATCAACTTCTCCGATGCAGTTAACCTCAAGGAAAATTATAAATATTTGAAAATATTCGGATTGGCATTTATAGTTTTAAGCGTTACTTTAATATTCCTCCCCGATTTTTCAAAGAAGCCTGCACAACGAATATTCAACTATGCGAAAGAATTTGAGAAGCCCCTACCCTTTTCTGTTGAGCTTTCGGCGACTAACCTCGAGACTTCGCAAGGTAAAGATGTCGAATTTCGCATTCACGTCACCGGTGAGCGCATTCCGGAAGCTTTTTATATAAAAGGTAATACTGGTATTCGCATGATGAAACGCCTGAATACCAACGACTTCCGTTTCATCTTCAAGAACGTTTACCAAAACGAGGAATTCTATGTGGAAGGTGACGATTATCGTAGCCAGATGATAAACCTCATCGTCCGTCCTAACCCAACGATGCTCTATTATGAATCAAAACTGACGTTTCCGCAATATATCCATCGCAAAAACGAGAACCTCAGCGGGAAAACGCGCATCATCGTGCCGCAAGGTACCGACGTGGAATTTACATTCCATACACGCGACGTAGAGGCAATTTTCATAAATGATTCCATTTCAATTGATAGTTTCATTTATAAATTTACCGCCCTGAAATCAACAAAATTCACGGTTTCATTGCAAAATAAGTGGAATTCGACAGATCCGATTGTGTTTAACGTTGAAGTTATCCCTGACGCTTACCCGGATATTCAGGTGCAGAATTTCCATGAGGAATTCGCGAAACAGACATATTATTCAGGTCTCATCGCTGATGACTATGGTTTCACTAAGCTGCTTTATCATTTTGAGGTTGATGGCAAGCCGAATCAGTCGTTCGTGAAAAACATTCCTATCGACAAGAAAAATACACGCTCTTCATTTTATTATAGTATTGATACAGATACACTTACGCTATATCGTGGCGATGAAATAAAGGCATATTTCGAGATTTTCGACAACGATGGTATCAACGGACCTAAATCGAAGCGCTCTGAAGTGTTTTACCTGGTTCTTCCAACTACTGAACAGCTCGATTCAATAGCTGATAACACTGAAAATCAGATACTTAACAACCTCAACCAGCGTTCAGATGAACTTCAAAATCTCCGTAAGGATATTGAAGACATGCTTCGCGACCTGATGTCGAAAAAAGAACTCGACTGGAGCGATAAGGAGAAGATGAAAGAGCTGCTCGAGAAACAGAAAGAAGTACAGGAGGAATGGCAAAAAATTCAAGAGGAACAGAAGGAACTTTCTGATTTTCTTAAGGATAATGAACTATTCAACGAAGATCTGATAAAAAAACAAGAAGCAATCAATAAACTCTTTGAAGAGGTCATTCCAGACGAGATGAAGAAACTCATGGATGAAATTGAGCAGCTGCTCAACGAAATGCCGAGAGAAAGAATGCAGGAAATCATGAAAGACCTCATGAAAAACAACGAGGCACTGCAACAGATGATGGATCGCAACCTCTCACTGCTTGAAAAGTTGAAGGTGGAAAAAGACATGAATCAGTTGATGGACGAGATGCAGAAACTCGCTGACGAACTACTTGAAAAAACCGACTCAATCTCTGCTAAAGATGCTGAAAATCAATTCAATAAGATGGAACAGCGTCTTGATTCCATCCTTGAGAAAAATCAGGGTTTGAGCGATCCTTTTGACATCAAAAAAGATGACGAAGCTTTCGATGATATCCAGCAAGACCTTGAAAACGCTGCTGATATGGAAGATGATGACGAACACGATAGCGCCAAAAAACAAAAACAAAAAGCTGGCAAGAAAATGAAGGAAATGGCGGAAGATATGAACAGCATGATGATGGGTGGCGGCATGGATCAACTGGCTGAAGACGCCTATCTTGTTAGAGTTCTTCTCGAAAATGTAGTTCGTTCATCTCATGCAGAAGAAGAGCTGATGCAGGAAATCGGCACAATGAAAAAAGATGACCCGACTTTGTCTCAAAAGATATCTAGACAAAAAGAAATATCTGAAAATTTTGCCATGGTAGAAGACTCTCTGCGCAAAATGGCAAATCGTCAATCTATGATTAAAAACTTTGTTTTCAACGAGTTACAGATTATTGATCAGCAATCTGAATCAGCGATGCAAGATATCCTGGAGTTTAAATTAAGCAGTGCCACACAAAAACAACAGAAAGCCATGATGTCGATGAACAACCTAGCGTTGATGCTCGCCGAATCGCTCAATGAAATGGAATCAACGATGGATGGTCAGAGCAATAGCTCCTGCTCAAAGCCCGGCAAATCTAAAGGAAATCAGGGCAAGCCTAAAACGATGAAAAACATGAAAGACCTTCAAAATCAATTAGGTGAACAGCTGAAGAAGATGCAAAAACAAATGCAGCAGCAGCAAAAAGAAGGTGTTCCGTCTCAGACGATGAGCGAAGAGCTGGCACGAATGGCAGCCCAACAGGAGCTCATCCGCGAAGGTATGCAGCAGATACTCGATGAGATGAAAAAGGACGGTATCTTAGGTGATGATGGTTTAAATCAGATCATCAAAGATATGGAAAAACTTGAGGAAGATATTGTAAATAAACGCATTACGAATCAGACCATCAAGCGCAACAAAGATATTATGTCGCGAATGCTGAAAGCCGAAAACGCCCAACAGGAACGCGAGAAAGAGGAAAAACGTAGGTCAGATGAATATAAAGGACCAGATAAAAGTCACAATATTGATGAACTGCGATATGAGGAGAGTATCAAGAAACAACAGGACTTCTTGCGCACGAATCCTATTGAGTATCAACCGTTTTACAAACAAAAGATTAACGAATATTTCATGCGCCGTCATTTCGACTGAAGCGTAATGAAATGGAGCGAAATGGAGAAATCCTTGTTAAACGAAACCATTCAATTGTATACGTAGAAATAGGATTTCTCGACAAGCTCGAAATGACAAAATAAAACAACGATATGATTAAATTTGAAAGTATAGACATTGAGATTCCACAGCTAAATCAACGCCTGGCGAAGGAATGGATCGAAGAATTTGTTGCTTCTTACGGCAAGAAAATCGGTGAATTGTACTATCTTTTCTGCAGCGATGAATATCTTCTTGATTTCAATCAGAAGCGTATGAATCACGATTTTTACACCGATATCGTGACGTTTCCGCTGAACGATTGTGAGGAATATCTCTCTGGAGAGTTTTACATCAGTATCGATAGAATTAAAGACAATGCCGAACAGATGAAAAAGCCTTTCAAAGATGAGTTTCATCGCGTTTTAGCGCATGGAGTATTGCATTTGATAGGCTTCAAGGATAAGACTGATGAGGATGCCGCAATGATGCGCGCACAAGAAGAAAAATGTCTTGCAATGCGACGTAACGAATTTTAAATCAACGAATTACAAATAATGTTCCACGTGGAACACTTAGAAATATGATATTTGAAAATTACGATGTGATAGTGGTCGGAGCGGGCCACGCAGGATGTGAAGCAGCGGCGGCAGCGGCTAACCTTGGCAACAAGACTTTGCTTATCACCATGAACATGAGTTTCATGGCGGCGATGTCGTGTAACCCAGCCATTGGAGGCATTGCCAAAGGTCAGATAGTGCGCGAAATCGATGCTTTAGGCGGACAGATGGGCATCATTGCCGACAAGACGATGATACAGTTCAGAATGCTTAACAAATCGAAAGGTCCCGCCGTGTGGAGCCCGCGCGTTCAGAGCGATAAAGCAGCTTTCTCCGCTGAATGGCGCAACACCCTCGAGCACACTAAAAATCTAGAGTTTTGGCAAGACCACGTTGACGGCTTATTAGTGGAAGGCGACCAAATAAAAGGTGTTCACACCATGATGGGTGGCGACGTGCACTCCAAGACTGTCATCCTCACAAATGGAACTTTCCTCAACGGTAAGATCTTCATCGGAGAGAAGTCGTTTTCAGGCGGCAGAATAGGCGAAGCGGCAAGTCACGGAATAACCAAACAACTTGTTGAACTTGGTTTTGAAGCCGATAGAATGAAGACTGGTACTCCTGTCAGAATC
The DNA here is from genome assembly GCA_017549705.1 of Bacteroidales bacterium. Lineage (GTDB taxonomy): Bacteria > Bacteroidota > Bacteroidia > Bacteroidales > F082 > Limimorpha. The sequence goes on from JAFYNO010000115.1 coordinate 4,586, forward strand.
GACGGACGAACCATCGACTTCAGCAAGCTGGCAGAACAAAAAGGTGATGAGGAAATCACAGGATTTTCGTTCATGAACGTTGAGAAACCGCTGAAACAACGCTCGTGTTACATTGCCTACACATCGTTGAAAGTGCACGAAATATTGCGTAAAGGATTCGACAAATCACCAATGTTTACTGGTAGAATCCAAGGTATTGGACCTCGTTACTGCCCAAGCATCGAGGATAAAATAGAACGTTTTGCTGGCAAAGATTTTCATCAGTTGTTTGTAGAACCGGAAGGCGCAACTACTTGTGAATATTACCTCAACGGCTTCAGTTCATCACTACCAGAAGATATTCAATACGAGGCATTACGTAACATTGAAGGCTTCGAAAACGCCAAGATTTTCCGTCCGGGTTACGCCATTGAGTACGATTTCTTCCCACCGGAGCAACTCTATCACAGCTTGGAAACTCGAAAGATTCACGGATTGTTCTTTGCCGGACAAATCAACGGCACAACAGGCTACGAAGAGGCTGCTGCTCAAGGTCTTATGGCTGGTATCAACGCACACAGACTTCTGCATGATGAAGATCCAGTGGTTTTACGCCGTGATGAAGGCTATATCGGAGTTCTCATCGATGACCTTATTACCAAAAGTGTTGATGAACCGTATCGCATGTTTACCAGCCGAGCAGAATACCGTATTTTATTGCGTCAAGATAACGCAGATGCCCGATTGACACCACTTGGATACAAACTCGGTCTCGCCACTCAGGAACGTTACGAGCGTTTTCTGCAGAAACAGCAACGCGTGCAGGACTTAATAACATTCTTGAAAGAGACAAATGTTTCTCCAGAAGAAATAAACGCGCTTTTGGCTGCAAAAGAAACACCCGAAATCTCAGGAAAGACTCGTTTTGCACATATTTTGACGCGTCCGCAAATCAGTTTGATGGACATGATGGAGAATGTTGAAGCTCTGAAAGGACAATACGATCTTGCTGACGAGATGACGCGAAGCGTCATCGAGGAGGCGGAAATTTTGGTGAAATATGAAGGATATATCGACAAAGAACGTGAAGTTGCAGATAAACTGAAACGCCTCGAAGACGTGAAACTGAACCCTGATTTCGACTACAACGC
>JAFYNO010000116.1 GCA_017549705.1 Bacteroidales bacterium
AAATACTTCGAGCCTTGATAAGCACCAGAAGTGTTACGTTTGTCTTCCGGCATGAAAGTTCCGACGAAAGGCGAAAGTTTGTAAATTCTACCTTCGCATTCAATTTGGTCGTCGCTGGCCACTTTTACTTCAATACCAGTCGGAATAAATGTTAGCGTAGAGCCAATCGGGATGTTCACCATGCTGAATTTGAAACGTCCGCGCTTAATTTCGCGTTTCTCTTTTTTCTCAACGTCTTTTGCCGCAACAGGTTGGTTGTCTTCATACAAAACGACTTCGGCATCATCGATTGTTCCTGCAATATCCTTAAAAATATCAAGTGCAACTTGCGGAGGCACATTGAAAAACTCACGATTCTGGCGAATCCTCAAATCGGTCAGACGATCGATAGTTTTGTGCACAAGCTTCTCAACCTCATTGTATTTGCAGGTCTTCATCGTGGCGAAAATCTCAAATGGCAACGGCACTGCGGTGTTGTCGAGCTCCTTCGAGCGCACATCCACCGGACGCGAGCTTTTGCCAATCTTCACCCAGTCTTCCTTAAAACTCGGATTGGTAAGGATATACACGTATCCTTGTTTTGTTTCGTCTTGCATGCTCAAAATTTAGATAACCTTACAAAATTAAATAAAAATCTAAATCATTTGTAAAAAAGATTTAATAATGTTAAAATTTTTTAAGATTTCTTGCAAAAATCTGCAACTTTTGTTAATAAAATTTAACAATTAAATCCTTGACAGTGAAAGATTTATAGTGTAATTTTGCAGCCAGAGAATTCGACATTATTTTTGAAATCTTTTAATATTTAGAAATGACAAAAAAATACACTTTTATCCCACAGATCAACTCTAAACTCAACGGATTAACAAAATCAGAATTGAGAAAATACATTCTCGATTACTACAAGCAAAACCTAAAAGGATTAGAAGTTGTTAATGATGACACTGGTATAATAGTTCATTTTTCAATGACTTCTGGCCGCAAAACAGCGATGGGAGAAGCCATGTATCAGCGTAAAGCCGAAATTATACGAATACTTCCTGAATTAGTCAAACATGCTTTATATAATAATTTCGGTCATCCAAAAGAAACGGATAGTCCTGAAATAATTGGCTATTTAAACTTTAAAGGACGTTGTGTTATTGATGGAAAAACTGAAAATGTCAGAATTGCTGTTCAATTCCAAAAACAAGCCAAGTTTTATTACAACATTGAAGTTAACACCATAAAATAAAAAAACGAGAATCTAAAGAGTCCTGTTTCCGGTATTCTCTCATCCCGATTCTCGTTAATTCTAGTTCAACAGATTTTACCCTGCAAATAAAACTATTTTCCGCTGCTTTGTGGGATCATCAACCTTCCCGAAATAATAGCAACGGCACCAGCATCACGCTAGACGATGCAAAAATACAAAACTTTTTAGATTTGTCAAGAGTTTTTTTGAAAAAAATTACTGTCACATAATTAGCGACAATACATTAAATATCATAATGTCAGTATGTAAGGATTTCATTCGGGCCTTGATCTTTTCGGTTCATTTTCCATCAAGGGAAAAGGAACAAAAATCCGCCTGACAAGGCATAAAACAGTTAAATTTTTTTAGATTTCTTGCAAAAATCTGCAAGTTTTGTTAATAAAATTTAACAATTAAATCCTTGACACATAATGATTTATACCGTAATTTTGCAGCCAGAGAATTACTGGGTTTTGAAACCTTTTAAAACTAATAAAACATGGATAATCAAACATTTTTACCGGAAAACAGCCAACAATCGGAGAAATCAGTAATCATTTACAGAAGCGAAGACGGCACTATACAATTAGAAGTTCAACTGTACGATGAAACAGTTTGGCTTACACAACATCAAATGACTATTTTGTTTGAAACAACCAAACAAAATGTCAGCCTTCATGTTAATAATGCATTTAAAGATGGTGAATTGGAAAGGAATTCAGTTGTCAAGGATTTCTTGACAACTACCTAAATTAGAGTATGAGTATTTCTCAAGAGGTTTTCAAAAAATTTCTTCAAACATCTTCCTATACGCCTCCGCTTTCTTTTCAAACGCTAGCGGATATGCTCTTGATGATGATGGCAAACGGTATAAAGCTAAGTCTTTTTCTAATGTGATTTTTGTATTTGGCGCAGGAATATCATTGATGTTGAAATAATTGCAGACTTCAATGGTGGCCTTCTCCCCTGTTGTCGCAATGGCTTTGCACTGAGGCATTTTCTCCAGCAAAGCTCTGATATCGGTTCTTTCAACAATTTCAAGAAATGCATCGGAGGCGTTGTCTTTCAATCGGTTAACAACAGTTGCAGTATCAAAAAACGCTATTCCTTTTTCGTTTAAAAAGGCAATTATATCACTCATTTTGAAGCACTTATGCTCCAAATCAACAAAATGGTTCTTGTCGTGAAACCAAATCTCGCCTTCCAGACGCCAGTGGTCGTTCAAGAAATTCGGGTAAAAGAACTCCATGCACCAGCGCTTCTTTGGCGGCGGGAAACTGCCCAGAAACAGCACTTTCGCATTGGCTGGCAGAAACGGTTGCAAAGGATGGCGCTCGATCATAAGCTCGCAGATTATTGATCCTTGATATCGTTATAAAGAAGAATTCCTTTTGTCGTTAAAAGGTATTTCTGGCGAGGATGATGGGGCTTGTCGGGAAAAAGCATGCGAACGAAGCCTTCAGAGATTGCAGGATTGAGATGATACTCAAGGAAGTTTGGTCTATGTTTTAGATCTAAAGCTTTCATTATCTGTGCAATAGACCATTCTTCATAGCCAATTTTTTTTACTAAATCCAATATTAATGGATTATTTGTGTGCAACAAATCACGAGCTTGTTCGGGTACTTGTTCGATACTTGTTCGGGAGGTTGTTCGGGTACTTGCGGGGGTACTGGTCCCGAGCTTGTCCTGTACCGCTAAATTCGGCTGAACGCTCCATTCCTTTGGAGGATGGATATGCAGATAGCGATTGCGCAAAACCCACAGCTCACCAAACAACAGATTACGGAAAAATCTCTCCAAATAAACTGGACTGAAATCAATTCCTTTTTTGGCACTCTTATAATTAGCCCTAACCAACGCATTTCGGAAATACCAGGAATGCTTGGCAAAAAGGTCATTTTCAACATCAAATCCCAATAAACGCAAATACTGAATTGTAAAAACCGCGGTCGTACGTGTATTGCCCTCTCCAAAAGGATGAATCTGCCACAAACCCGAAACAAACTTTGTAATGTGGGCAACCAACTGGTCGTTAGTAATACCATTATAACTGAAGTTGCGCTCTTGCTCGATGTCGTAATCCAAAGCGCGACGCAAATCTTCCCAATTCAGATAATCCACCGTATCACCTTCAAGCACCCATTCCCTTTTCGAAATGTCGTATTCACGCAACTGACCGGCATGTTTCATCACACCATCGAAAATTCTGCGATGAACTGAGATATAACCTTTCGTTGAGAAATCAATGGTCTTAACCGACAGAATTTTTTTAATGTTTTTAGATGCTTTGTCGGCTTCTTCCTTGTCAATGTCACCATTTTCACGAACGGTTTTGCTTTCGTAATAGCTGTCAAGCAACTTCCCGACCTCATCAATGGTGATTTCACCCTCAATATTACGACGAGCAAGATCATTCAAATATTCCGATGTCTTCAATCCGTCAACTGCCTGAAGCCCGATAGCAGTACTCCAAGCGTACGCAGCTTCGCGTTGCGCAGGCTCCCCTTGACGGATGTACTCGTCAAAGTTGATATACGTTTGTTTGGCATCGTGATCTGACATCAGAGATTATTATTTAAGAGTACAAAGATACAAAAAATCTTTAAACCAACAATGGCTATTTAAATTTTTGTTTGAGATTTCTCGACTCCACTTCGTTGCGGTCGAAATGACGGTACATCTCTGCGAGATTCGTGAGCGTCAGCGAACTAAAATCTGCGAAAGAAAATTGCGGAAGAATAGAATTTTCTGCGTTTTCTGCGAGTTCTGCGTGAGACATTAAAAAAAATGTTATACCTTTGCAAAAAATTAGGATTTTATGATGGAATTGAATGCTTCTTATTGCTCCGACAAGTATCAGTATACGATGGGCAAGTCGTTCTACGACAATGGGATGAAGGACAAACGCGCTGTTTTCAACCTCTTCTACCGCAAGGCTCCGGATACCAACAACTGGGCAGTGGTGAGCGGCGTGCGCGAGGTTCTGAAAATGGTGGAAGGCCTTGGAAAAGCTGACGAAAGCTTCTTCGAACAGTTCCTCCCAGGCGATGAATACGAAGAAGTGCGCAAATATTTCGCCAACATGAAGTTCACAGGCAACATCTACGCTATGCGCGAAGGCGAGATAGCATTCCCAAAAGAGCCAATCATCACCATCGAAGGTCCGATCATCGAGGCGCAAGTGCTTGAGACTCCTATGCTTTGCATCATGAACCATCAGATGGCGGTGGCCACTAAGGCGTCGCGTGTGACACGTAGCACCACCAAGCCTGTCAGCGAGTTCGGTAGCCGCCGTGCTCACGGTCCGTGGGCTGCCATCTACGGCGGAAAAGCAGCGTTTATTGGAGGTTGCCAGAATACATCCAACATCGTAACAGGTGTGGAGTTCGGCTTCCCAGCTTCAGGAACAATGGCTCACAGCTACGTGACATCGTTTGGCCCGACGGTGAAAGGCGAATACGAAGCTTTCGACAAGTATATCAAGACTCATAAAAACGAGGTGCTGATTCTCCTCGTCGACACATACGACACCCTGAAATGCGGCGTCAAAAATGCGATTAAGGCATTCAAAGCCAATGGAATAGACGACTCCTACCCTTACGGCTACGGCATCCGTCTCGACAGCGGCGACCTTACCTACCTCTCAATAAAAGCTCGCGATATGCTTGATGAGGCTGGTTTGAAGAATTGTAAGATATTCGCTACCAACGCATTAGACGAATATCTAATCATGGAGTTGGAGCGTCAGGGTTGCA
>JAFYNO010000117.1 GCA_017549705.1 Bacteroidales bacterium
AAGATAGTAGTGAGATAGTAAAGGCGCGGCCGGCATTAAGGGCGTTAATGGCATTAATGGCTTTAAGGGCATTAATGACGGCCGCCAGGAAGTTAATAAAGGACAATCAAAAAAGCATATACAATGAAAAAGATATTATTCACAATCGCAATTATTTTGACATTAGGCTTCAATGCCAACGCTCAGCGTAACGATGCATTCTTCAATACTTGGAGCTCATCTAACGATGATTCATGGAGAACAACCATAGCCCTTACGATTCCTAGCGGCGGTTTGGGAGCAATCGAAGGCGACCCGTCAGGCGCTCCTCTCGGCAGCGGCATCTTAGTCCTCACCGCTCTCGGTGCTGGCTACGCTGCTGCAAAAAAGAAGCGCAGCTAAGCTAATGGCTAATACCTAATAGCTAATGGCTAAAAACAATAGCCGCACAGACATCTTCTTCAAAATGGCTTTTAGTTTTGTGTGGCTTAGTTTAGTTTTAGTTTGTTGGCCCCTCAACGCTGTGACAGCGCGGGGCCTTTTTGTTTAAATGTTAAAATTTTTTAAGACTTCTCTCATTTTCGTGCAAACTTAGTTAAAAATATGTTAAAATTTGAAAAAAGTGGCATCTCGATGATCTTTACCTGATAAGTTAGCTGTAATTTTGTCGTGTAAATTTTAAAAATTATAATATGACAAAATCAAAATTTAAAGTTGAAACCTTGGTCTTTTCTATGTTTATGGCGGTGCAGATGCTGTTGCCGCTGTCAATGAATGCACAAGGTGGGAGATCCGACAGTTTCTTCGGATCGGGTATTGAGGCTAATGAACTTCGTGATGTCGATTGGCTCGTCTTTGGGCTAATTACCAATGAATCCTTTAAAACGCCTGTGGGCGACGGCCTGCTGGTATTGACGGCAGCTGGAGCGGGGTATTTGATATGCAGAAAAAAGTTTAAAGTTTAACGTTTAAAGTAGTGACGGACCGCGTCCGTCAGTTGGAAATTATGAAAAGGATTATTGCGATTTTTATGGCGATTACGTTGATCGTTGGATTGACGAATTGCAGGAAGAGAGAGGGTGAGGTTTTGCCTTATAATAATAAGGTGGTGAGTATAACGCTTAATGTCGATGGCGCTCGAACTAATGTGAATACCGTTACCGGTGATGTGTCGTTTGAGGATGGCGATGTGCTCTTGGTGGCAAATAACGGCGTGTATGTCGGCTCGCTGACATATAACGAAGGTCAGTTTAGTGGTAATATCACTGGTCCGGATGAAGATGATTATCTGCATTTTTATCATCTTGGTAATTTGGAGGTTAAGAATTTGAAAGTGGGGAAGACGGATACTTGCTCGGTGGTTATTAACGATCAGATGCTGTCGTTGCCGATAATCTCGTATGGGCGTTCTGGCGTGAAGTTCTCGTCGGAGGTGAGCTCATACAGCGCGAAGCTCAGAAACAAATGCGCGCTGGTAAGGTTTGACGTCACGACTGAGTCGACATACTACGGAGTGTGTCTGCAGGGCATGAATAACAAAGTCTTTGTTAACTTCGGCGATGCTTCGTTTACATATAGTAAAAAAGGTGAGGGCAATATCACGTTGCCTCCTGGAAGCGGAGAGCGATGGGCTGTCTTGTTGCCGCAAGAGCAACAGAGTGCGGGCACGGCTTTTTCTGGGACGTATGCTGGCTCGCGTGGCGCTATGCCTGCAATAGAGGAGAACCTCTTTTTGCCTAATGGCATCGCGGTGACGGTAAATACCCGGCATCTGCCAAGCGGCGCGCTACCTCAACCGTTCACGGTTAATGATCAGGGTAAACAGGTATATTTTTCGCAAGGCAAGCTAGTGTATTCTAAATCGACAAACAAATGGTATTTTCAGGATAGCCAATATAACCAAGTGTTATTTGCGAACGATGAAATAGGTACTAATTACTGCTGGGGATATGATACTGAGCATTTTAGCTGGGGAGCGAGTGGGTATAATCATGGCGCTGCGATATACCAGCCGTGGGTTACGAATACTGACAGCAAAAAATTCTATGCTTATGGCGATCCTGATAAAGATTTGTTTGATGGAAACGAGGTGGCCGACTGGGGACAAAATGCTATATCCAATGGCGGTGATGCATATAAACAATGGCGGACGTTGACGATGGAGGAGTGGGATTATATTTTGAATGTACGTGATGGTCACGCGCAGAAGAGAGCTTTCGCGTCTGTCACGGTTGATGACGTAAACCGTCCGGGATTGTTGCTGTTGCCAGATGATTGGTCGATAGAATATACCTTTAATTATGATCTCGTCAATTTTGAAGATAATGTTTTTGACTCTGAATCGGAATTATGGCGGCAGATGGAGTCGGCGGGTGCGGTGTTTCTGCTATGTGGCGGAAAACGTTCGGGCTATACGGTGAACTCAGTGAAACGATGGGGACATTATTGGACCAGCACTCATTATGATGCTACAAATATTTATAGTCTTTATTTTACCACGGGAGGAGTTCTCAAGGCCGATGATTTGCGGGCGCGTTATTACGGCATGAACATCAGGTTGGTTGTGGAGTAGGGATAAAAAAAGAGACAACCTTCGTTGTCTCTTTTTTGTAACCTTAAATAATTATCAGGTACGGCTTCGCCGAATCAATACTCGTCAGATACTGTGAGCTTCTTTCTGCCTTTTGCGCGACGGGCTTTCAAAACCTTGCGACCGTTAGCAGTTGCCATTCTTTCTCTGAAACCGTGTTTGTTCTTGCGTCTTCTGTTCGATGGTTGGAATGTACGTTTCATTGTATTATCTGTTTTTTATTTTTTCTGACCTAATTTTTCGGACTGCAAAAATACAAAAGTTTTTAATACAAAAAACATTTTTTTAATTTTTTTTAAAAACGTCATTTCGACTGACCGAAGGGAATGGAGAAATCTCAGTTATTGCAGGAGATTTCTCGACTCCACTTCGTTACGCTCGAAATGACGAGCGGGCTATTTTTCAGGTACATTCTTCAATGTTTCGACCAGGAATTCCCAGAACGGAGTCACTGATTCGATGAGCAAAGCCTCGTCAGGTGAGTGCGGGTGAACGAGGGTAGGACCGAACGAAATCATATCCCAGTTAGGATATTTTGCGCCGAGGATACCGCATTCGAGACCAGCGTGGATGACCATCACCTTTGGTTCTTTGCCGAACTTCTCGTTGTAGACCTTCTTCATGGTGGCGAGGATAGGGCTGTCGATGTTTGGTTTCCAGCCGTGGTATGAGCCGCTTGACTCAGCCTTTGCGCCGTGTTCTGTCAAAATCTTACGGATGTCGTCAGCGAGCTTGTCTTTGAGCTCATCGACGAGGCCGCGCTGCAGTGAGCAGGTGACAATCTTGCCGTTTTCGAACTTCACGAGAGCGAGGTTTGATGATGTCTCGACGGTGCCTTCGAAGTCTTTCGACATTCCGATGACGCCGTTAGGATATTTGGCGATGGCTTCGAGCATGTTCTTGAAGGTCTTGTTGTCGATAACCTCTGCTGGCATCTCGGCTGCTTCCATAGAGATGGCGAGATCTGGTTCTGTCTCGGCATATTGTTCTTTTGTAGCTGTGTTGTAGTCCTCGACAAATTTCTTCATCTTGTCGGCTTTGTCGGCTGGGACTACCACTGTGGCGAACGATTCTCTTGGGATGGCGTTACGCAAGCTGCCTCCGTTTATAGTGGCGAGGCGCACTCCGAACTTCTGTGCTGTCATGATCAGCAAGGTGTTCATGAGTTTGTTGGCGTTGCCTCTTCCGAGGTTGATGTCCATGCCTGAGTGACCGCCTTTCAAGCCTTTGACAATCAGTTGGAAAGCTGCCATTCCGTCGGCTACTTTTTCCATCTTAGG
>JAFYNO010000118.1 GCA_017549705.1 Bacteroidales bacterium
AGAGAAGGTCGAGGTGTTTATCGCTGGTGGCGGTATCGCAGGTAGTGCTTTGTTCCGTTACTTCTCGGAAGCAGGTAAGAAGCCTGTGATGATCAACTATAGCCGTGGTGCTTCTTGGCGTTGCATCGGAGGCGGTCGTCCGGCGTTCTCGAATCCGGATATCGCTGATATCGCCGTGCACAACCACGAGATTTTCAAGAACATGCAGAAGGAGCACAATATCAACTACCATTTGACACATTACGTCAACTTGGTGCATGATGAGGCAACTTACAAGTCGCTCGACGCTTCGCGTGCATGGAGCGATGCATATATGATCGACCGCAAGGACTTCAAGAAGGAGATTTCACCATTGTGGGACGATAAGAAGACCACTTACAGCCATGCTTTGATTACCCGCGACTGCTGGCAGGCGACACCAGGTCGTGTTATCGACTACATCCGTGGCATCGGTGTGCAGAACGGCGGCCGTTACTTTGAGGACTGCGAGTTGTTGCACGTCCAGAAGGTTGGTGGACATTATGTCACTTTGGTGCGCACACACGAAGGCGCTTACGTTGAATACACCTGCGACCACTTCGTCAACGCGATGGGCTGGGGCGCTGAGAAGTTCAATGACATGCTCGGCTTAGACACCGGCTTGTATCCTGTCAAGCACCAGGCCTTCATCACACGCCGTCTGCCGATGATGGGACCAGATGGAGGTCCGTTGGACATGATCATCGACCGTCGTCACTACAAAGGCTTCAGCGCTGTTTACGGACAGCAGTGGGCGCACACGGGTCAGATTATCGGTTGCGCAAGCCCTGACACTGATGCTTACGAGGCACGTCAGAACATCAAGTACAACAGCAAGGAGTTCTTGGAGATTGTGTCAGAGGTGTTCGCTGAGTGGATTCCGAACCTCGGCGAGGTCAGCTTCCTGGCATGCTGGGCTGGTCGTTACACCGAGCCGCGTTACATCGTCGACCCGGAGGTCGGTCTGTTGACAGGTTTGCGTGGTCACGGCTTCATGCTCGGTCAGTATCTGGCTAAGATCTACGTCGACAAATATCTCGGAAAGCCGGTTCCTGGTTACATGGAAGACCTTAAGATCACTGGTAAGGGCTTGAGCGAGAACGCGTTTAAATAGTAAATGAAGAAAGTTTTTAATATTCTTATTGCAATATCTTTGGTGTTTCTTTCGATGAGCTGTGGTGACTCAAAGAAAGAAACACCACAAGGTTTTGTATCTCTTGAAGACGGTGTCTTCAAGGTTGACGGCGAGCAGTTCTTTCCGTTGATGCTCAATTACAAGGCAGAGCTGCTGGAGTTTGACGATGGACTGTTCTTCGGTGCTGCCAAGTATTACGACAATCCAGACATCCATGATGCTACGACAAAGGAGGAGGCGTGCGACCAATTTGCACGTCACATGCAACTTATTGAGCAGCTCGGCTTTAACACGGTAAGGTTGTGTATCAATGTGGTTTTATCCGATGAAGACGGCTATTATTACAAGACACAACGAAGCCCCAAGTATCTGGACAAAGATTCAAAGCAAATTATTGATGCTATTGAGGATATGGTGGATATCGCGGCTGCGCACAACCTAAAGGTCATGCTGCTACTCAAGCAGTCGTGGGACGATGAGCTTGCGAGATTCAACATCGCCTTGATAAAGCGTTTTGCTCTTAATGATGCCGTTTTTGCCTTCGACCTCTTTAATGAGCCTCTTTATTTTGATATTGTCAACGACCGCCCGAAGAGCGACGCGGTGAAGACTGCCACGCAATGGATATCAAATGCCAAGAAAGCCGCACCTTACCATCTGGTTACGATGGGTTTTGCGGAGCCTATCGAGGTGTTTAGCTGGGACGCCTCCATGATACCTGTCGATTTTGTGGAGTTTCATACCTATAACCCGTTGAGCATCCCTAACGAGACATGGTGGTGGAGCCATTATATCGGCAAGCCATGGATGATAGGCGAGACCTCGTTGCCGGCAGATAACGACTCGGTGTCGTACAAGCAACAATGTTATTTCGCCGAGCAGGCATATCAATATGTCATAGACTGCGGCGGCGTAGGATTCGGCTGGTGGGAGTTTCAAGATGTGCCGGTAGGGTATAACATCAATTATGAAGGAACCTATTCAGGTGTCAGAGATGGTAACAACGAATTAAAACCTGTCGCATATAAATTTGCCGACTTAAAGGATTTAAAGCAAGGGACACCAGAAAAATCAGTCAATTATTACAATAATTTTGGGTATCATAACGCTGTAATAAAAGGTTTGGTTGTTGATGATAATACAGGGAAGCCCATCGAAGGTGCCGCAATAAGAGGCTGGAACCAATGGTGGCGGACAGGGTTAAACACATGCACCGATAACGAAGGCGTTTTTAATCTCTACAGCAACGACGAATGTGTGCATTTTGCAATCTCAGCGCCAGGTTACGATACCAAACGTTTCGATATGAATCTGGAATATCTGGATAAAAACGGAGAAGTGAGAGATTTTACAGACCTTCCAGATAGAAACATCAAATCGAGCATGGTGTCGTATCAGACATATCTTAAAGATGAGAACAAACTGTTTGAATTTAAGGAAGATGAGTTTGACAAGGCTGTGATTTTTGCTGATATGGGTGAAATAAGATTGAAAAAACTGGAAAAATGAAAAACTTTGAAATAAATAAGCTTTGGGACGGATTGAACGTCTGGGTGAAATATGCATTGCTATGGCTGGCACTAACCTTCGTTCTTCGTCTCGGTTTCTTTGCCGTGATGTTCGCCTCAGGCTTGGTTCAAGGTACTTCGTTTTTAACCATCCTCTCAGGAGTTTATTTTGACATCGCAGTAGTGTTGGAAGTCAGTGCGACTTTGCTTATTCCGATGTTGCTTATCTACTATTTCTTGCCCAAAACAGCAAAAGCGTTGGCGATAGTTTTCATCACGTTATACGTCCTTGCTTATGGCGGTCTCATCGGCTATTATTCAAATGTTAACCTGCCGCTCGACCGTGTGTTTTTTGTCTACGGGCTCGGCGAGATGTATAACATCATCGTTTCATCGGTCAATTTCTCGATTTTGCCTTTGATAGGCGTCGTGGTCGGTGTGGTGCTGTACTCGCTTCTGATTCGTTTCTGGGATAGAAAAGTCAAGATCTCGACCGGTTTTTCGATGATATATCTGTTGGTGGCGCTGGTTTTTGTGATATTCTTCAATTTCAAATCGGTGATAACCAACGATAAGCATTACAAGTCATATCAGAATTACTGCTTGGCGGCGAATCAGGTTGCATATACGATCAACGATTTTAATGAGTATCGCAAGGAGCTTGCCAATGCGGAGGATTTTACCTCGTATGATGAACAAGTGCTTGAAGACGCGAAGAATATGCAGCGCTTGTTTCCTGATTACAAGTTTGTCGATATTCATTATCCGTTCATGCGAGAGTCGGACGACCCTGATGTGCTTGGTGACTTGATGAACCCGACTACTGACGGCAAGGCTCCTGATTTTGTGTTTATTATCGTCGAGAGTCTCGGCCAGAGGCTGTCGTCGGTGCGACCGAAGATGTCGTTTACGCCATTCTTAGACAGCTTGAAGAGAGAGTCGTTGTATTGGCCTAATTGCTTGGCGTTGGCAGAAAGAACTTTCGGCGCGCTGCCTAATATCTTCTCTTCGGCACCTTACGGAACGAAGGGCTTCGCTCGTACATGGGAGCCAATACCTTATCATAACTCCATCTTGAAAGAGATGTCGCTCAATGGCTATTCGCTGTCGTTTTATTACGGCGGCAATGCCTCTTTTGATGGTCAAGACGAATATATGCGCGGCAATGGTGTCGGTTATGTCATGAAGCCATCGGAGAGGGACTTTGACCATACACAGAAAGAAGAGATGAAGAAAGAACACAGCTGGGGTATGTACGACAAAGACATGTTCAACGCAGCCATCCGTCATCGCAATGAGACGGATATAAAACGTCCTAATGCCGACATCTACATCACCTTGTCGACTCATGAGCCATGGTGTTTCACTGGCAATGAGTTGTATGCGAAAAGGGTGGAGGAGATGGTGGCAAACACCAAATCTTTTGGTCCGGAGGAGAAAAACACGGTGCTCAGCAACAAGAAGACCTTCGCCAGCTTCCTTTATATGGACGACTGCGTAAGGATGCTTTTTAACTATTACAAGAGCTTGCCGGAGTTTGAAAACACCATCTTCGTCATCGTCGGCGACCATCGCATGGGACGTGTCTATGTCAGCTCAAGTCCACTGCTGAAATACAATGTGCCGTTGATAGTCTATTCGCCACTATTGAAGATCCCTAAGACATACAAAGCTGTGGTGACGCATCATGACATCGCTCCGACGATAACGGCGTATCTGTCGAACAATTACCATTATGTCTCTTCCGATGAGTGCCATTGGCTGGGCACGTCGCTTGACACCACAGCTGAGTTCAGGAGCCGCCAGTCGGTGGCGTTCATGCGTAACAGCCGCGAGGAGATAGAGTTCCTGCATGACAACTATCTGCTTGACCGCGACCGCGTATTCGTGATATCCGACTCGCTTAACATTGAGGAGATTGATGACGACGCCATCCGCGACAGCCTCACGGAATATCTGCGCCGCTATAAAAACGTCGACTGGTTCGTCACACAGAACGACTATCTATGGAAAAAGAGCTCGGATGTGGTCGATGTTTATTCGGAAAGCCATGACGGTCCAATCTCGAAAAGCTTCGGAGAAGGCGACTATCTCGATATAATGAAGCCATATCGTTTCAAACAGAACTTCGAAAAGATTTACCTTGATGTTGAATTCGACTACAAAAACGGCAATAATGCCGATTTGGATCAGATATTCACAGAATATAGGATAAAAGGTCAGAACGTGGACTTCTTCAGAGGTTATAAGTTCATCAACCTCTCGACAAAGAATGCCGACGGCACCTTGCATTACAAAGCAAAGATGACCTTCTTCCTCGCTGGCGACGACATCAAAAACGCCGACTTCAAGCTGGATGTTTTCTCGAAGACAGAGTTTGATTTTGAATATAAAAACCTGAAAATCGAAGTCGAAGGACTCCCATTAAAAGACTGATATACAAGCGAAGCATGAGCAAAAACAATAAAATACTGTCGTGGCTGTATCCATATATGGTATGTGTGACGGTATTTATGGTGCTTGTGCTCGCTTTGAAACTTATTTGGGGTATTGGATCAACACATTTGATGAAATCTATTATCGATGCTATCGTCGCATCCGGTTTCATCTCATTGCTTGTACTGCCGATATTTGTTTTGATGAGGCTGTGTTCAGAAAAACTTTCCGTCATTATCACGTCGATAGTATTTGCTCTCATGTTTTTGCTTGAGATATCGCTCACCATCTTCACCTTGAAAAGCGGTGCCTTGATGGATAACGAGATTTTCCTCAGACCTATAAACGAGATGATAGAGACGATGCAGAGCGGAGTCGAC
>JAFYNO010000119.1 GCA_017549705.1 Bacteroidales bacterium
GTCAACTGTCAACTGTCAACTGTCAACTGATGACTACATCATCTCCCCTCGGAGATACTCATCAATGGCCTTCGCCGCCTTCTTTCCGGCTCCCATTGCCAAGATAACCGTGGCTGCGCCACTCACCGCGTCACCACCGGCATAAACACCGTTACGTGTGGTACGACCGTTGTCGTTGGCGATGATACAGCCGTGCTTGTCGGCGTTCAGACCTGGCGTTGTTCTGAAGATCAACGGGTTAGGCGATGTGCCGAGTGCCATGATGACCATGTCGACATCAAGGATGAACTCTGAGCCTTTGATCTCGACTGGACGACGACGTCCTGATGCGTCTGGCTCGCCAAGCCCCATCTTCACGCATTTCATGCCGTTGACCCAGCCCTCTTCGTTGCCGAGAATCTCGACAGGGTTACACAAGAGGTTGAACTGTATGCCTTCTTCCTTGGCGTGATGCACCTCTTCGGCACGTGCCGGGAGCTCAGCTTCCGAACGACGATAAACGATATGAACATCAGCACCGAGACGCAAAGCTGTACGGGCAGCATCCATAGCGACGTTACCACCACCGACGACAGCGACCTTCTTACCAACGTAGTTAGGTGTTTCGAAACCTTCTTTATAAGCGAAGAGTAAGTTATTTCTTGTCAAGAATTCGTTAGCTGAGACGACGCCGCAGAGGTTCTCGCCAGGGATGTTCATGAACTTCGGCAGACCAGCGCCAGAGCCAATAAACACCGCATCAAAATGCTCGTCTTTCATCAACGATTCGATTGAAGCGGTACGACCGATGACCACGTCTTTGAAGAAATGACCGCCGAGACGCATCACGTTTTCGACCTCATGACGCACGACAGTCTCTTTCGGCAGACGGAACGACGGGATACCGTAAGCCAGCACGCCGCCGAACTCATGCAATGCCTCGAACACTGTGACATCGTAGCCGCGCACGAGAAGTTCCTTAGCGCATGTCAAGCCTGAAGGACCTGAGCCGATGACAGCTACACGTTTACCGTTCTTCTTGATAGGTTTAACAAGGTTGATATTGTTCTCGCGTGACCAGTCGCCCACGAATCTCTCGAGTTTTCCGATGGCGATAGGCTCAAACTTCACGCCCATCACGCACTTGCCTTCGCACTGTGTCTCCTGCGGGCACACACGGCCGCATACTGCCGGCAATGCTGAGTCTTCGTCGATGATCTGAGCGGCACCGAGGAAGTCGCCTTCAGCCACTTTCTTAACGAATCCAGGGATGTTAATGTTGACCGGGCAGCCTGTGACACATTGAGGGCGACCGCACTGCAGACAGCGCTGTGCCTCCACGATGGCTTCTTCTGCTGTATAACCTAGGCACACTTCATCAAAGTTATGAGCGCGCACGAGCGGATCCTGTTCGGTAATCTTCACGCGATGTTTCTTGTCGCGTGGCTCATCGAGGATGCCGCCGACATGGCACTTATGACCTTCGGCTTTCTCTTCGTTTTCAAGCTGTTTGTGCTCTACCACGTTGTTATACATCGACTGACGTTTCATAGCTTCAGCGAAGTCGACCTTAGCGCCGTCGAACTCAGGACCATCGACGCATGTGAACTTGGTCTGTCCGCCAACACTGATACGGCAAGCACCACACATACCGGTACCGTCGACCATCAAAGCGTTCATTGACACGGTGCATTTAATGTTGAGTTTCTGCGCAAGCTGGCACACAAACTTCATCATGATCATCGGGCCGATAGCGATGCACTCGTCATAGTGATTGCCTTGGTCGACAAGACGTTGCAGCATATCGGTGACGAGACCTTTATATTCTGATGTTCCGTCATCTGTTGTGACGTAAAGATTCGACATTGAAGAAAGTTCATCTTCGTAGACAAGGAGGCTGTGAGTACGTGCGCCGATGATGACGTCGGCTTTCACTCCGTTGTGATACAACCATTTCACCTGCGGGAAGATAGGTGCGATACCTACGCCGCCGCCGATGAACACGTATTTCTTGGTCTTACGTTCCTCATACGACATGTGGATGAACTCCGAAGGACGACCGAGAGGGCCCACAACATCGAGGAAGGTGTCGCCGACCTTGTATTTCGCCATCTCTTGTGTCGATTTTCCGATAGCCTTGAAGACGATTGTCACTGTGCCGTTCCAAGGGTCGTTATCACTGATTGTGAGCGGGATACGCTCAGCTTTTTCTGTCATTTTAATAATCAGGAACTGACCTGGGAGAGCCGCTCTCGACAGACGAGGCGCTTCAATTTCCATCATAAAAGTGTCCTGTGCTAATTCTTTCTTGTTGACTATCAGATACATAATATAAAAGTTTTAAATTAAATCCCTAAAATTGTGTTCAAAAGGAACTACAAAATTAGGGATTATTTTTAATAAAACAAAATTTTTGGAAAATTTTATCTCACCATGATTCTCTGCATGCTAACTCCTTTTTCGGTGGTGATGCGCAACATGAACAATCCGTTGCCGAATTGCGATAGATCAATCTGGTTTTCAATAGTTTCAAGCATCTTCTGCCCTACTGCGTTCATCACCACGATATTCTTTATGCCATCAGCGTTGATAGTTACGATGCCGTTCGTCGGGTTTGGATACACGCTGACGCTGCTGTCGGTTTCATCGATGCCGTCGGTGGTGACGTGGACATAGTTATGAATTCCGTCGACTGCCATAGCGAACTCTGATTCGCAGGTGTCGCCACCCACCACGGTATTGACTGCTGTCACCTTATAATATTGGTCATGATGCTCAACATCGTTATCGACATAGCTTGTGGCGTTGCCGTTAGCATAGCCGATAAGGGTGTAGTTATTGCCATCGAATGAACGGTAGATATTATATTTCTCGGTGACGCTTGCGGTGCCATCCCATAATGCGTTTTTCACGGTGATATGGTCTATGCATATCGCATAAGCCGCTACTGTTGAATGGTGACGGAAGCCGAGGAACATATTATCGCCGGCGTAAGCTGACAAATCGACATTATA
>JAFYNO010000120.1 GCA_017549705.1 Bacteroidales bacterium
TATATCTTTGCCGGCTGGGATCCGGAACTGGAGATCGCATGGCGAGACTTCGATTATACCGCCGTTTACGATACCCTTATCAATACGGTTGCGCTAACGGTTCAATACCCGGATTTCAAAGCATACTTCGAGGCCGGCAGATATTACGAGGCACAGGATATTAACACGATGTCTGTCGAGTGCGAGAATGAAGAGGCTTACTTCTTTGCCGGAGCAGATTTCTGGCTGGAGGGCTATCAGACCTATGCTAAGAACCAGCTGGAGCCGAATACGGAATATCTCGTCCGCTTCTATGTGCAAGCTCAGGAAGGATTCAGTTTCGATGGTGTCAGCGGGGACAAGATTTTCGTGAACGGAGTTAAACCGGTGGATATCAGCATCGCAGAGAACGGAGCAAAATTACTCCTCTCCACGGTCTTTAACACCGGCAGTAACGTGATTGATGAAGTGCATGTCTTCTTGACGACGGCCTATCCGAATTATGGCGAGAAGATCAGAGAAATCGGTCCTGACGATCCGGACTTTGGAGACTTTGGCTCGGTATATGATGGTGCTCCCTATCAAATATCGAACTTCAGATATTTCGCTGCAGACTGGTCTAATCTAACGGTCGGAGAACCCTTCCAACCCAATACAACGTATATCCTGGCGGCCTTGATCTCACCTCAGACGTATTATACGTTCCCGTTGCTCCAAAACGGTTTCGTGGACCTGGAAGCGATGATAATAACGGTTAACGATGAAGAAGTGGCGCCGGAGCTGATGTATAGTGCCAGCAAAGCTTTCTTGGTCGGTCTCTCGTTCACTACTGACCCGACAGGAATCGAGAGTATTCAGGATTCAGAAGGCAGTGTTCAGAAGGTTGTTCGTAATGGGCAATTAATCATCCTTCGCGGCAATAAGACCTTTAACGCCCTCGGCGTGGAAGTTCGTTGAGCGAATTAGCGAGTTAGCGATTAGCGTCTGCTTCGGCAGGCGCTTTTTTTATTTTAGGACATATTAGGACAATTAGGACAAATTTAGGACAAATTTAGGACAAAACGTCCTACAAGTCGGACATTTTTCGCAGTACTTTTGCAGCGTCATTCGGAAACGGTAAACTCTCGCGGTGAGAGAACCACAATCCCCGAGTGGCGCTGTTTTATGTCACAAATAAATTTAGAGGTCATCGACCAAATGTATTCTGTTCAAATGAGCATGAACGAGAGTGAAGAAACCATCGAAGCCCTGCGCCCGAAAGTGGAAGAGGCAGTGCAGGAACTGATCCGACAACGCGGTCTGCCGCGCACATTCACGGGGGTGCTGGAGTATCACGGATTTAAGATCCGCGTGCAGCGGCCGGTATCCTACACGTGGGAACAGAACAACAACATCAAAGATGCGACGCTGGACTATTACAAGTCGCTCCATGCGATGACGGAGCAGCTGAACAACGACCTGAAGAAACGCCGGGCAGAGATGAAAGGCGTGGCTAAGTCGCTCGAGCTGAGCTATCCTAACTCCGAGTCCATCAAGCATGGGTTTACCGTCGCGATACTGGGATGAACGAGTTAGTGAGTTAGCGAATTAGTGATTAGTGAATTAGCGATTAGTGATTAGCGAAATTCAATTTGCCCTGTATTTATTTTTGAGTCTTGGCCTGTATTTATTTTCAAAAAAAAGATACAGGCTGGGCCTCTCAAAAAGCATACAAAAGAAAAGCGATAAAAAGAAAGTAACAAAGAAAAATTAAAAAAGAAAATGATGATGATTGTTATACTTTGTTATAACTATGCAGATAGTAACTATGCAGATAGTTTCATCATCAATAATTAATATTTAAATTTAATGGACAACAATGAAAAAAGCTCATTTGATCATATGTGGGATTTGCTTAACCCTCCACAAGAATTCATTAACATGCGAAGTAAGTGTGAGACCAATCTCTGGAATACCCTCACCATCCACATGCAACATCGTGTCTACCGACTCATTCGCGACAAGAAGCGACTGGGCGAAGTTATCAACCCCAATCCCTGGTTTGCCATCGTCAACGCACGAGATGCCGAACCGATTAATTATAATGGTGATGCTCGTATTGACGATCTCGCGAAAACGACGAAGATGGTCGTCGCGTGGTATAAAGGACTTGCCGGAATCTATACACTCGAAGAAGCCCTTGCGCTTAAACTCAGCATCATCCGAGAATTTAAACTATTAAAAGAGTAAGACGATGAGTGCGTATCCTTTATACGATGTCCCGTGGCTGGTACGGGACCCGGATGAGTTTTATATGTCGCCGCAAAGGCATGCCATTGAACTGAGAAACCAGGCAGTCGTCGATGATTATTTCATTACCCGTGACCAAGGACTTACGGCTCATGAAGCACGAAAAGCAACGGCAAAAAAGCATCAGATGAGCACCAGAAGAGTACAAGTAATTCTTGTTTGGTTTTGCAAAGAGGCGAAAAAACGAGGAAAAATCGATTTTTTGGAAAAATTTTCACTTTTGGTGACCAACAAAAGCTAATAGCGTATTATCTTTGCATCGGATTTGAAAAAGTCCGGTGCTTTGATTTTTAAAACACGGGGGCTGTCGGTGGTTTATGCTTATTAAGTGCTTATCAAATACATATCAACTCTATGTCAAAAATTTACCTCAAACCTGGGCAAAGCTTCAGAAAAGCCAGGGCGGAATGGGCACAATGTCATATCTTCCTAACACGAAAACGATTCCATGATGGATCCTACTTCGCCTATGTCGATCCTGCTTTCAGAAACGACGAATCCAACAACCCAACTCCTTGATTTTATGCAAGTTACAGTATAGCCTGTATAAAAAATATCGCAAAATTACCTCGAAAAAATCCCGCAAAATTTATACAGGCTACAGCCAGTCCTTGCCTGTCAGTTGAGCGTAGAGATCCAGACCTTTGGCGGTAAGACGGTAGCCCTGCTCGGGTCTGCTGGGAATGTTGGGATACGCCAGATCAATCAACCCCTGCTCCCATGCCGGACGCCAGTAGTTATTGATGAACGACCTGCGGCTGTTCTGCCTCAAACCCAGATTCGCAATGATCTGCCGACGCGGCAAGATCTGACGGCCAACAACCAGCAACAGCTTCTGCACACGAGCGTCAACCTTGCTGACAGGCATCGGTCTGGACTGTGCTTCCGGACGGTCGGCTTTCGGTGGCGCGACTGGCTCCAACTCCGGATGTTGGATGGTGATTTCGGCGCCCGGCTTAGAGAAATAGAACATGTTCAGGATAACCGGTTGCTTGCCACGGTTCTCTCCGCGATGGATGGTGCCGATGACTTCGACTAATGGCTCGCCTGCATGGAAAATGCGCTCCGAACCATCCTGACAAACGATAGTCAGCTCGCCCTGCTGCA
>JAFYNO010000121.1 GCA_017549705.1 Bacteroidales bacterium
CCATAACCCACACTCATCAATCTTCGATGCCGACAGCACCATGGTGATGGGCAAGATGGTTAAGATTTTGTCATGGTACGATAACGAATGGGGTTATTCAAATCGTATGGTTGACCTCATCGAGATGATGAAGTACTAAAAACAAAAAAGCTCAGCGTTCGCTGAGCTTTTTTTTATTTAATCTTGTTAATGAGATCCGGCAGCATTCTCACGCACGCCATCTCTCTCCATTTCTTCTTGGCTTCCATTGCTGGTTGTCCGAAGTATGTGACACCCGGTTCAGTATCCTTGTCAACAGCTGTGTAAGCCAACACTGTTGTGCCTTCAGCAATAACAAGGTCTTTATTGATGGCCGACATCGACCATACTGACACGTTATCTTTGATTCTTGATACGCCGCCCACAGCTGTATGAGCACCGAGGAAGCAGTTCTTACCGATCTTGGCGTCGTGACCAACCTGGACGTGGTTATCCATCTTGGTGCCTCTGCCAATGACTGTATCGCTTGTGACTCCGATGTCGATGGCGCACAAGGCTCCAATTTCGACGTCGTCTTCAATCACGACACGACCGCATGACTCAAACTTCACCTGGCGATCCTTACCACGATGCTGGAAGTAGCAAGCATCTGCAGCGAGGACTGAACCGCTGTTGATGATGACGTTGTCACCAATTACTGTCCAGTTGTTGATGGTTACGTTAGCGTGAATAATGCAGTTTTTACCGATTTTCACATGTTCTGCCACGAAAGCACCTGGCTGGATGATTGTGCCTTCACCGATTTCAGCTTTAGGGCTAACCATTGCTGTCGCCGGCTCAAAACGACGATACGACAAGATAATCTTGTTGAATGCGTCGAATGGGCAATCGTGGACGATGAGGGTCTTCCCTTCAGGGCATTCCACATCAGCAGTGTTGATGATGATGGTTGTTGCCGCTGAGTTCAGCACTCTCTGATAATATTTCGGGTGATCGACAAATGTGATGTCGCCTGCTTCAACCTCATGAAGCTCGTTGAGCCCAGTGATTGTGCGGTTGGCATCGCCGATAATCTTGGAAGCACCAATAAAATCAGCTATACATTTGACGGTCGTTGCTGGTTCGATTCTCATATTATTCTCTTACTCTTTCTGTGTATTCACCTGTGCGGGTGTCAACTCTAATCTTATCGCCTGTGTTGATGAACAATGGCACTCTTACTGTTGCACCTGTCTCAACTGTAGCATCTTTCATGGCGTTGGTAGCGGTATTACCCTTTTCGCCTGGTTCTGTGTATGTCACCTCGAGAACAGTCTTCACTGGAAGTTCAGCGAAAAGCACTGTATCTGTTGATGTGTCGAAAACAACGTCGCAAACATCGCTTTCCTTAAGGAAATCAACACCTGTAATAAGATCTTTCATAAGAGGGATCTGCTCGTAGTCTTCCTGATTCATGAAAATGTAATCATCACCTTCTTTGTAAAGGTACTGATACTGACGGTGTTCAACACGAACATCTTCAAGTTTTTCACCGATATCGAAACGGCGCTCCAATGTACGACCGTCAACTACGCTCTTCAGTTTGATACGCATGATAGTGTTACCTTTGCCTGGCTTCACGTGCTGGAAATCAACGCAAAAATAAAGTTTACCATCCATTCTGATGCAGCTTCCAATCTTAATGTCTTGTGAATTAATCATATTACGTATAATTTTAAGTTACTTAAAAAAACAAAAATCGGCGCAAAGATACAAAATATTTTTATATTATAACAATATCTTTCAAAATTTCGTTCTCTGCCTTTGAATTTAGCTTCTTGATCAACATTGATTTAGCATAGAGAAGTTCGTTTTTTAATGAGTCGGCGTCAACTTTTACGTATAAAACGCCGTTTTTTATGCTTGTTTTCAATGTGTGAGAGTTTATGAAATCACCAACAACATTCTTCCAAGCATCGAGAATCTTCTGCTCGTCTATAGCGCCATCTCTATGATTTTCATGATAAAACGCCTTGATCATCTCACCCAATGTAGTCAAATTCGGATCACTCATCATACTTCACCTTTCCTTTTTCTACTTCGAAAATCTTATGGTTACCATCGATGTTTTCCAAAAGATATTGAATCCTTTGTCGCTGAGTGTCAGTGATAAACACCTGTCCGAAATAATCGTTACCGACTAATTTCACAAGCTGGGCGACACGATTGTCATCAAGTTTATCGAAGATGTCGTCCAAAAGCAAAATAGGTTTGAAACCAACTTTATGGTAGTTAAAATCGAATTGTGCGAGTTTCACAGCTACCACAAACGACTTTTGCTGTCCTTGCGAGCCGAACTTCTTAACAAGATGATTATCAATCCTAAAGCTCAAATCATCTTTATGAATTCCGACATTTGTATATGATGAGAATCTATCCTTTTCCTGACTTTCCTGAAGCAATTGCTCCATCGGTTTATCATGTAAAGCGCTCTCGTAAACGATATCGACTTTCTCGGAAGTGCCTGAAACGATGTCGTAATACTTTTGAAAAATAGGCATAAAATCTTTCAGGAATGCCTTTCTTTTCTCGTAAATCGGAGTGGCATAACGAATGAGTTGCTCATCCCAGAGCGCCAACAAATTAGCATCGAAATAATGAT
The DNA here is from genome assembly GCA_017549705.1 of Bacteroidales bacterium. Classification (GTDB taxonomy): domain Bacteria; phylum Bacteroidota; class Bacteroidia; order Bacteroidales; family F082; genus Limimorpha. The sequence goes on from JAFYNO010000121.1 coordinate 2,621, forward strand.
TCTCCCAGAATTGTTTCAACTGAGTGTTACGCTGTGCCAAGACTTTGTTATATTGCAGCAAATCGCCAAGATATACTGAATCAAACTGAGAGATGACGCCGTCGATGAATTTACGGCGTAAATCGCTGCCATCATTGATTAAATCGCGGTCGTAAGGCGATATCATCACCAACGGAATCTTTCCGATGTGATCGGCCAGGCGCTCGTATTCTTTTTTATTACATTTAAACGACTTTTTGGCAGCTTCTTTCTGCACGCATGAAATGGTCTCAGTCTCGTCGTTATCTGTCACGAAATCTCCATGAATGGCAAAGAAATCCTCACCATGGCGAATGTTTTGCTTATCAGTTGTCGTGAAATAGCTCTTGCAAAATGCGAGGTAGTAAATGGCATCGAGAATGTTGGTCTTTCCTGCTCCGTTAAGTCCAACGAAGCAGTTGATTTTCTCAGAAAACTGCAAATCAGCCGACTCACAGTTTTTGAAATTAGTCAACTTTAACTCTTTGAGAAACATTTACTTACTTTTTAAACAAACGGTCTAAGTTTGTCGCAACGGTTATATAATTCGGCGAGCCATAGATGTGCATCTCCGATCTTGAATAGTTTATGCTAAGTTTCCAGATATTGATTCCGACGCCGTAAGAAAATCCGCACATTCCTTTTTTTGCCGGCGTTTTCATATTTTGCCGCATTCCGTAGTTATATGCGGCTCTTAAAACGAGATTTTTCCCAATATAAATTTCGCCTCCAAACACTATGTGTCTCATTAGGTTATCGGCAAATTTAGCTGTACTTGACTGCTTCTTGACTTCTCCTGTAATCGGGTCAGTGTTTCCTTCCAAATCGAGCGGGTCTTCGTATGTCAAATCCCATTTTTGAATGTTTTCGTATACAACGCTAAAAACAAATGGCACATGCTCTAATCGTTTTGACATACCAGCAGATAATCTGAATGGCAACTTATTACGATCCCCTTCAAAGTTTGAATACAGCTCATAGCCAATATTTCTTGCCATCAGCGAGAAATTCCATCCGTCTTCGGTATGATAGCTGCCCGCCACGTCAACAGCTAAAGCAAACGATTTATACTGTTCATATTGAATGCCTGCGAACTTAATATTGGCACCTATGCTCCAATGTGGAGTCAGCTGTCTGCCCCATCCAATCATGAAATTATAATCCGAGGGCGAGAATGTGCTTCCATCAACATTTCCTTGCTCGTCAGCATATTTCATATTGCCATAGCTGTGATATTGCATCGTTGCCGCAAACGAACCGATTTTCTCGAATGTACGGCTATACTGAACCATCCCATAGTTGATGTCATCGTAATAATTTACGTAGGAAAGCACGATGTCGTTATGCATATCCTTGTTAATCAACGATGGATTGTTAATGCCGAGCTGAATATCACTGTCGTAAATTGACAAATCGGTATTACCCAAAGCCGCCACCCTAGCCGAACTCGTCATATCGAGAAAACTATATGCACCATTTGACGTTTGTCCTTGAAACTCAACGACAAACAACAACATAATGACAATCGATATAGTTCTCTTTATATTCATTTATTCTTTAATTTGTCATTTCGAACTTGTCGAGAAATCTACGCCCTTCATATGCAGTAGATTTCTCCATTCCGCTACGCTTCAGTCGAAATGACGGTGAGGCTTTTACTTGTCGAGCAATCCCAATCCTTTTTTGTCAATAGCACCACTTTCAGTAAGTTTTTTCGCCAATTTGTCAAGGATTCCGTTGACAAAAATCTTACTCTTCGGGGTGCTAAAATATTTCGAAATTTCAATGTATTCGTTCATTGATACCTTCACTGGAATGTATGGGAAGCATACGAATTCTGTGAGAGCCATCTTCAGGATTATCATATCCATCAAGCAAATACGTTCTTTCTCCCAGTTGTTGGTGTTATCAGCGATAAGTTTGCCGAACTCCTCATAATGGTTAATCGTCTCGCGGAACAAATCCTGGATAAACTTCTCATCAGCGTTAGCTTCGACGTTTTCAGTTTTATAAATCTCAGGAAGTTTCGAGTTAACATCAAAATTCTTCATTTTGGTGAAGAAATCTATGAGCATTGAGCTAACTAAATGATAATCATCGCAGAAATATATGCTCTTGTCTTCATAGAAATCTTGAAGGACATCAAGGTCCGCGAAATATTTGGTAATCATTTCGACGATAAATTTGCGGTCGTTTGCAAATGTATCGGTCTTGTCAGCCATATATTTCTTGTATTCCGGCGAATCTTTCATCATTGTGTAGTACTTTTTCACCACATCCTGATGGTCGTCGGCCCAGTTAATCTTCAATGCTGCCTCATGTTTTTTGAAATCTATATTGTCTTCAATCACGTTGAGAAGGCGGTTGTTGACATATTTCATATTTGGATGCAGATCGTCATATGTCGGAATGTATTTATGCTTGTTCTCGGTGATTTTATTCTCCGCATAGCGTTTAGTTTCAACGAGAAACGACAGCTGCCAGATGAAAAGCTCGTACAGTTTATCGATGCTTTCTAGCAGACTTTTAATTCCGTTGTTGATGTTGGTTTCGCCCGACTCAATATAAGCGTAGAGAGCCTGCATCACCTTGATTCTCAAAAACCTTCTGTTTAACATGATTTAAAAATTAAAAATAATTTTGGACTGCAAAAATACAAAAATTATCGTTTCAGCAACATTCTGAATAAGATATTAAAATCTTTCAGGATAGTATAGTCACGGGCATACATAACATTCAATCTGTTACGGGCTTCATCGCTGAGTTCGCCTGAAGCTATTGACGCAGGGTTGTAAATTCCTTTCTTAATCTCAGGAAGCCGTTGGCCATCAGACACTTCCGTTGGACAATAGCCGACCCATGAATAGCCTCCGAAGAGCACTCTGAAGCAATCGCCGAAGAACTTAAACGGCTTCTTCACAAACCAAGCGACAAACACCCAGAAAACAATACCGAAAAACGACAGTGAAAAGTCCAAAAGGCGTTTCTTCCTCCTATTTGGCACTGTGTTAATTGTACGAATATCAACGGTATAGAGGTCACCACGGGTGTTTATTGAGTTGCTTCCAATAATCGACAATGTGTCGACCGGCGCGATTTTATAATCGAGTTTGCTGGCGTGCCATTCCACCATTTTGTCAATAATCTCCTGATGGGTGATGTCCTTTGAGCAGAAAATTATCTCAGTGATCTTATAAATTCCGATCATGTCAGGCACCTGTTCGAGGTTTCCTAGGTAATTATCCGGCACCTCTTTGTCATTATTCGGGACAACCAAACCAACGAAATCCGGTTTGATGGAAGTGCTCTTCAAAAGCTGCTCAACACGCTTTGTCTCGTCAGAATTTCCGATCACTAAGAAGCGTTTTTTTGCATTTTTACCATATTGGAAATCAGCGAGTTTAAGTACGTAACCTAAAGTTCTACTTAAAGTCATTTGAAGTGCCATCCAGATAGTGCCAAAGAGTATCAACGCACGTGAAAAACGAAGTCCGGTCGGGAGCAAAGCGTACAACATCAAAATCAAAACGCTGCCTACCATGATGCCTCCGACAGCCGGATAAATTCGATATGGTTTATCATAACCGCCGGTAAAATACGCTGTAATCAGCCAAATCATCAAATAAATAGGCAAGATTATTGTAAACAATGGCGTTATCGGATATGAGCCGACGCCTTCGTAAATCATGTAATGACCCCAGAAATAGCTGATGGCAGCGAGTCCGGAATAGCCTAATACCGCCTCAATAAGTGGCATATAGATTTTGCCTAAGAATTGCGACATCAAAGCGAGAAAAGCCCTGAAATATATGGCGAAGTTGATGAAAAACGAAAACAATCTGGCTCGTTGTTGACCGAAGTGTTTCTTTGCGAATATTTCCATCGCTTTGTAAAACACCAACACATAGTTTACGCTGGTTTTCTTGGTACTTTCACCTTTATAATGAATGATGCGCGTTTCAGGGAAATAATAGTTCTTATATCCCGCCAATGTTATACGATATGAGAGGTCGATATCCTCGCCGTACATGAAGAACGTCTCGTCGAGAAGCCCACATTTATCAAGGGTTTCACGACGCATAAGCATATAAGCGCCAGCCAAAATATCGACAGGATTAACCTCATCCTCAGGAAGATAGCCAAGATGATACTTCGAGAAACGTTTTGAATGCGGGAAAAGCTTGGAAAGCCCGAAAATCTTATAGAAAGCAGTCATCGGAGTCGGCAGTCCGCGCTTTGACTCCGGCAAAAACTGACCCTTGCCGTCAACCATCTTAACGCCCAAACCACCAGCATCTGGATGTGCATCCATGAATGCGATGCATTTGCTGAAAGTGTCATCCTCAACAACAGTATCAGGATTCAAAAGCAGCACATACTCCCCTGTCGAAATCCTAATCGCTTGATTATTAGCCCTTGCAAAGCCAACATTGTCTTTATTTGCGATTACTTTCACCTCAGGGAACTTCGCCGCGAGCATCCTCAAAGAGCCGTCAACAGAATTGTTATCCACCACAAACACTTCACCTTCAATGCCTTGCATCGCCCTGCGGACTGAATACAAGCATTGTTCAAGGAAATGCTCAACGTTATAATTGACTATGACTACCGAAAGCTTCATTACTTTTGTTTGAACGGCAAAGATACGCAAAATATTATTGCAATGTTTTTATTTCATAAAATAATTTAGTTATCTTTGCGCTTTATTTGTTACGATGGATTTGAATAGAAAGATACGGTTTGGCGTTTTAGTCGATAGTGACATCTTGGAATGGTGGCAGAGAGACACCATTAAGTTACTGATTGACAATGGTATAGAACACGTATTGACTGCCCAAGACATCGATTTAGATACAGCATCAACTTTGGATTTTATCCTTTCGTTTAAGTTCCAAAATCCAAGTGTCGAGATTTTAAAGGGACCTAAATATGGCGTTTGGAAGCTGGTTTTTAACGCTTTGTGCGAATTCATGGACAAAATTCCAAACAGCAAGGTAATACTCCAACAATTATCTTGTAATAATGATAAATGCTTGATTCTGAGAAGTTTACAACTTGACACCATCCTTCATTCGTATAAAGCGCATCGGGATAGGCTTTACAAGGAAGCCAAAATATTACCGTTGCAAGCGTGTAAAGATTTGATTATCAATGGTAAACTTGAGCCTGAAGATATTCAGAATTCGCAAGTAAAACCATTGAAATACAATGCATTAAGGTATTATTGGCTTAGAATCTGGAGACGATTTATCTTCCACTTCAATTATTTTTTCCGTCAGGAAGATTGGAATGTAGGATGTCGCATTGACAATGCACCTATCAAATGGCTAAAGCCAAGAAAATCAGAGTATTTCGCAGATCCGTTTGTAATCACGACGAATGACGACACCTATATCTTTTTCGAATGGTTTTCCAACAAAAACGGCAAGGCTGATTTAGCAATAGCTAAAAAATCTGAAAACTTTGAGATTTATCATAAGATCACAGATTATCCGGAGCATCGCTCCTACCCTTTTGTACTTGAATATCAAGGTGTTATATATTGCATTCCTGAAGCTCACAAGACCAACAAAATATCATTATATAGGTTTGAAAATGACAGCTTGATCTTTGATTGTGATTTGGTGGAAGGCTGTTATGTTGACTCGACATTATATCATCACACAGACGGCAAATGGTATTTATTCACGACACCAAGAGAGGAGTCGCACACTCACCTATTGATATTCGTCGCCGATGATATACGCGGGCCTTATACGCCACATTTCAACAACCCAGTGAAGGTAGATTGCCGCTGTTCCAGGATGGCTGGAAAGATACAAAATATTGATGGAGATTTGGTTCGTCCTGGGCAAAACAGCACCCATCATTATGGCGAAAGTATAACTTTAAATAAAATCATTGAACTTAATGAATATCAATATATTGAAAAAGAGGTAAAAGAAATAAAACCAGATAAAAAATGGAGGTACAACAAAGGCATACACACCATCAATAGCGATGGTGGCATCACTGTATTTGACGCCAAAAAATTCACCTTCACATGGCAAGGATTTGTGCAACAAATAAAACAAAAACTATGTTAAAGAAGATCTTCGGTACTTTCGGCACACGTTTGTTAAATGCCATATGCGGTTTTATCACGCTATGGTTCGGCACCCATTATCTTGGTGATGAGGCCTGGGGTGTAGGCGGTGTCGTACTTCTCGATGTATCGTTGCTGCTTATCGGTGTTGAGTTCCTATCTGGCAGCGGCCTGATTTTCTTTACTCCTAGGAAGTCGTTCCGCACTTTATTCAAGATATCATACATCTGGGCGACGTTGGTAGTGGCGTTTTACGCCTTAATCATGTATATTTGCTCTCTAATTGCCCCCAAAGTCTTGGATGAATTCATCCCAGAAGGGTATCATTGCATGGTTTTGATTCTTGTTTTCATTTACAGTATACATAATTTTAACCTCACCACCCTACTTGGCAAAGAACGTGTTGGAACCAATAACATATTGTTTATCATACAGTTCATGACTCAGATGTTTGCTATGTTGTTTTTCATTTTTGTCATGAACATCCGCGACGCCCACGCTTTCGTTTATTCGTTGTTGACAGGCTACGTCGTCGGATACATCTGCGGTTTGACACAGATTTGGCAATATCTCAAAGAGAAAGGCAGCGAGTCGATATGGCAAACAATAAAAGAGATGCTACGATTTGGCACGATTATACAGGTATCAACCCTAGTCTCGATGCTCAACCGCAGACTTAGTTACTTGATTATCAGAAGTTTTTGGGGCGATGCTCATGTCGGAGTATATAGTGCTGCCACACAAGTTTCAGAATCGCCTAAATTAATTGGTCTATCCATTGCGATGGTACAGTTTTCCAAGATTAGTAACTTGACCGACAATGATTTAGCGGCTAAGATAACGATAAAACTAGTCAAGATGGCAACGTTATTAACAGCATTATGTATGTTGGTTATTTGCATCATTCCGACAAGTGTTTATTCGTGGCTTTTCACCAGTAATTTCGCCCCGATGCGAGCGGTGATGATATCGTTAGCCCCAGGCATTGTCTTCATGGCTGCACACATGGTGTTTGTGCATTATTTCTCTGGCACTAACAAGCCACAATACGACCTATACGGTGCGCTTATTGGATTGGCAGTGACAATCCCATCGCTATATCTTTTGATTCCTCCTTTCGGCATGGTCGGTGCGGGAATGTCCGTATCTATTACCTATTTCTCAATAGTGCTTTATAATTGGATAATATTCAGAAGACTCAGTAAACTAACAGCAAAGGAGCTACTTGTCACAAAAGATGATGTTAAAAATATTATAACTCAAGTAAAAGAGGTCTTTAAGATATGATTTTAAGAATATGCGAAAACGAGTCTCGAAACATACGGTTCTAAGGCCTCGTTTTTCGCATATTCTTAAAATCTTGAAATATTCGGTTCTAAGGCCTCGTTTTTCGCATATTCTTAAAATCTTGGAATATTCGGTTCTAAGGCCCCGTTTTTCGCATATCCTTAAAATCTCGAAACATACGATTCTAAAGCCTTGTTTTCGTATATTCTTAAAGTCAATATTTAAAAACAAGAAAAAATCAGGCCTTTGGATTTTCGAAGAAAATCTGCAGACTGATTTTTCTTGTTTTTAAATTATTTCTTTTTAGGCTGATAGGCAGTAATTATCACTGCACTTAAAATCAATACGATACCGATAGCAAGACGCAGACCGAAAGATTCATTGAATACAAATATTCCGATTAAGACAGCCGTTAATGGCTCAAGAGCGCCAAGAATTGCTGTAGGTGTAGCTCCCACGTATTTTGAAGCATAAACCATTAAGACAAGTGATAAAGTGGCGGGAACGACTGCCAGCCAGCCGGCATAAAACCAGCTCACGGCGTTATGAGGGAGTCGCAACGGATTTCCGGTAAGCCAAGCAAATACTGCCATTCCGATAGCGCAATACAGTATTACATAGAAATTGATTTTAAACGACGACATCTCAAGCGGGCAACGATTAACCACGATGATGTATATAGCGTAAGTAAGAGCCGAAACGAGCACTAATATCACGCCTAAAGTGTTCAATGCGCCACTGGCATCGCTCCAATACAGTAACAATACACCCACGAGCGATAAAATGATAGCTATAATGGTTTTAAAACCTGCTTTCTCCTTGAAAATCAGTCCCATAATCACAGCCGTCATGATGGGATAAGTGAACAACAGCGTTGATGCTACACCTGCGGCGATGTAATGGAAACTGAAATACAAAGTCATAGATGAAGCAGTGAAAAGCAGTCCGAGTGCTGTGAGAGTGCCGAATTCCTTTTTCGTTACTTTCAGATTTTCCTTTCTGATAATCAATATGATAGAAACGATAATCCAAGCCATGCTGAAACGGCTGAACAATACCGAGTTGGTGTTCATCCCCTGCTCGTAAAGTTTCAGCGCGCCAAGCGGATTGGTGCCATAAAAAACAGCGGCCAAGATACCACAAATCGTACCGAAAACTTTCTTATTTGATGTGATCTTGTTGTTCATAAGATGTTTAAAAAATCGTGCAAAATTAAGATATTTTTTACTATCTTTGCAAAAAGTTTTTGAGAACATGGCGGAAGAAATTATTGAAGATAACGTATTGGAAGACAACGAGTTAGATTTTACCACAAATGTTAATCCTGTCGATTATACGGATGAAGCAATCCAACATTTGTCATGGAACGAGCATATCCGTAAGCGTCTGGGTATGTATATCGGCAAGGCTGGCGACGGCTCGGCTCACGACGATGGCATCTATATCCTGCTGAAGGAAATCGTGGATAACAGCATCGACGAGTTCAACATGGGCGCCGGAAAAGTCATTGAAATCGACATCAACGATGGCAAGGTACACGTGCGCGACTACGGACGTGGTATACCTCTCGCCTCTCTCAAAGACTGTATGGGTCAGATGAATACTGGCGGAAAGTACAACACCGGAGCGTTCAAAAAAGCTGTTGGTTTGAACGGCGTGGGCGCGAAAGCGACCAACGCCGCGTCGTCTTATTTCCGCGCACAAGCTTTCCGCGATGGAATGACCAAAATAGTTGAGTTCTCAAAAGGCGAACTACTCTCAGAATCCGACATCATCCCTACCGACCAGAAAAACGGCACCGACATCACTTTCGTCCCCGATGCCGAACTCTTCGGAAACTACCATTTCCTTATGGAATACGTCGATGAGATGATATGGAACTACGCATTTCTTAACAGCGGACTTTCCCTAATTCTCAATGGACAGAAATATCAGGCAAAGAACGGTCTCCTCGACCTTCTGACACGTAAAATCGGCAAGCTCGAGACCTGTGCCTACCCTATCATACACATCAAAGAAGGCGACTTTGAATGCGCCTTCACCCATTCAAACGTAACATCAAACGAAGAGTATTTCTCGTTTGCTAACGGCCAGTACAACCCTCTCGGAGGCACCCATCTCAACGTGTTCCGCGAGGCTATTGCCAAGACTATCAGAGAGTTCTATAACAAAGAATACGAGACATCAGACATCCGCAGTTCGTTTATCGCCGCATTGTCAATAAAAGTCGACAATCCTGAGTTTGAGGGTCAGACCAAAACGAAGTTCTCTTCAAACTACATGGACAAAGACAGCGAGACGACGATCAGGGCTTACATCACCGACATCATCAAACGTCATTTCGACAAGTTCTTACACATGAACAGCGACGTGGCGGAGAACCTGATGCGTAAGATCATCCAGAACGAGAAAG
>JAFYNO010000122.1 GCA_017549705.1 Bacteroidales bacterium
ATAATGTCTTGTAAATCATTGTTTTGAGTAAGAAGTACGAGCGCTCCGACCTTTTCGTTGCTCATCGAGATGCAGGCCTCGCAAACTGGGTCGAGGTCGGTGTCGTCGGCTTCTTTATATTTCACTCCTAATCGTGCGAAAAACTTGCGGAATCCCACGGCAAACTTGGATGTTCCGATGCTTAAGAGGAACCGGCGGATCTCAGGTTGGAAGATGATGATCAACGCGATGAAACCGACGTTGACGAAGGCGCCGAGGATGTAGGTGAGGAGCTCCATGTGCAGCAATGTCACGATTTTCAGACCGATAATCACCGCCACGATGCCGATGAATATGTTGATTGCAGTGCTTCCTTTCACCAGCGTATAAAGGAAATACAGCAGCAATCCCACCAAAAAGATATCCAGAATGTCCAAGACACGAATCTGAATAAAAGCGCTTATCATCAAGTCAACCATAACGTTTGAATTAACTCACAAAAATACAAATATTTTTTATATAGGTCGCCTGACGGCGAGAAATCTTTCAAAATCTTATAAAAAATCTTTTAAAAAGCTTGTCGAAGAATATTTTTTTAGATTTTTTTAATGATTTTTTTAAGATTTCTGCCCGAAGGGCATCCCAAAATTATAGACGGAGTGGGTAAGTTTCACAGCCTCTACTGCCTCTTTTACATCGTGGACGCGCAAGATGTCGGCGCCGTTCATTAAAGCGATGGTGTTCAACACTGTAGTGCCATTCAATGCTTCTTGTGGCGTAAATCCTAAAGTTTTATAAATCAAGGATTTACGGGAAATACCAATTAAAATCGGTAAGCCGTTGACGCGGTATTTATCGAGGTCGCGAAGCAAAGCGAAGTTGCATTCGATGGTCTTGTTAAACCCGATTCCTGGGTCGAGAATAATCTGTTGCTCGCCGTATTCCAAGAGTTTATTCACTTGATTTTCAAGGAATTGACGAACTTTTTCGTGAACATCTTCACTGATGATTTCTTCATGATGCATACCTTCGAGAGTGCCCGTGATGTGCATCAAAATATAAGGAATATGATTTTTGCCGATATACGGAATCATTTTTTCGTCGAAAAGTCCGCCCGAGATGTCGTTGATGATGTCGGCGCCTTCTGCAATGCATTGAGCAGCAACGCTTTGGCGAAATGTGTCAATCGAAATCGGGATATTTGGAAACTCTTTTCTGATGGCTTTTAAGGCTGGAATGATGCGCTCAATTTCCTCTTTGTCGGAGATTCGTTCGCTGCCCGGTCGGGTGGAGAAGGCTCCCAAATCGAGGATGTCGGCACCCTCGCTGACCATCTTATGACAATGTTCCAAAACCGACGTAAGTCCTTGATACTTACCGCCATCGAAGAAAGAATCGGGCGTCACGTTCATGATTCCCATTACCACGGGACGGTCCCACGAAAAAATTTGTCCTCTACTCGCTATTCGTAACATAAAAATGTGTAATTTTACAATCGCAAAATTATAAAAAAATTTTCAATGAAGAGAGATACGACAGCAGAATATCAGCAAGTGGTGGCGCAGTGCCGCGATATTTTTGACAAGAAGATGCAGGATTACGGTGCGGCGTGGCGAATCATGCGTACCGAGTCGCTCACCGACCAGATTTTCATCAAGGCGAACAGAATCCGCAGCCTTCAAAGAAAGAAAGAACACCTTGTAAATGAAGGCATTGAGCCGGAATTCATCGGCATCATCAACTATTCGGCAATGGCGATAATCCAGCTGCAACTTGGCGTTGTCGAGCAGCCTGATTTGGACTTCGAGAGAGCGTCTGAGCTGTATAAAAAGGTTCTCGACGAGGCTTTCGACCTGATGTCGAAGAAAAACCACGATTACGACGAGGCTTGGCGCAGCATGAGAATCTCATCAATGACTGACTTAATTTTGATGAAGATATTGAGAGTCAAGGAGATAGAGGATAACAATGGAAAAACTTTGATTTCGGAAGGACTCGACGCTAACTATTACGACATGATAAATTATGCTGTTTTCTGCATGATTTTGATTAACGAAGGCAAGAAATAATGGCTGGTTCAGCAAAGAAAACGGTGGTTACGGTATGCAGGATACTCGTCGGATTGCTGTTTATTTTCAGCAGTTTCACGAAGGGTGTCGATCCGCTTGGCACGAAGTATAAGATGCTTGAATACTTTGCCGCTTATGGCATCGAGTGGATGAACGACGCTGGTTTAGTGCTCGCCGTGACCATGATTTTGGCGGAGTTTATTGTTGGTATCTGCTTGCTAACCAACGTCTTACCGCGCCTCGCTACGCTCGGCGCGACCCTCCTCATGATCTTTTTCACCGCTACTACATTTTTCGATGCCTTATACAACCTCGTTCCCGATTGCGGCTGCTTTGGAGCGGCGATCAAATTAACAAACTGGCAGACGTTTGGTAAAAACATTATCATTGACGCAGTGCTTTTGCCAGTGATTATTAATAATAAGTCACTGAAAAACAGACGATTGACGCTGCTGGGACAATGGACGCTTGCAATCATATTCATGGGATTATTTGTTGGTTTTGAGGTTTACAATATCCGACATTTGCCAGTCATAGACTTCATGGACTGGAAAGTGGGGAAGGACATGACACCACAAGGCTACGATGCGGGCAAGATTTTTGTGACCTACGAGAACAACGAAACCGGTGAGACTCAAGAGTTTGAGTCGCCAAACTACCCTTGGAATGACAGCGTGTGGATGAGCCAGTGGACTTTCGTTTCGCAACGTTCTGAAGGCGGCTCTAACGCCCTCGGATTCGCCATTTTGGACAAGGAAGGTGAGGATGTGACGCATATTTTGTTCGATTCAGAGAACCTGTACGTTTTTGTGGCTCCATATCTCGAAGAGATGACTGATAAAGATTTTGAGAACTGCATAAAGATGACGGAAGTGGCTTATAATCAAGGATTTGAATATATATGGTTGACAGCTGCATCGCCAGATTATGTTGAGAAACTTAACGAAGAATATTTGATTTTCAACGATGTATATTATGGCGATGAGCTTGAGCTGAAGACCATGGTGCGATCGAATCCTGGGCTGATGCTGATTGATAACGGAGTCATTAAGAATAAGTGGTCGAAAATTGACTTTCCGCTTGTGAAATAATATGTTTGCGTACATTGTGAGAAAAATACTCTACGGCATCCTCGTCCTCTGGGGCGTGGCGACGCTGGTGTTTTTTCTTTTCACAATTGTTCCCGGCGACCCGGTTCGCATGATGCTCGGTCAGCGTGCCGATGAGAGCGACGTTCAAGCTATCCGCCACGAGCTTGGTCTCGACCAAAGCATTGGAAAACAATACGTTGACTACTTGAATGACCTTTCTTTTATCTCGTTTTACAACGAAAATAAAGATTTGTCGAAATACGAGCCGTATGCCCGAATGGCGACTGTCGGCAGCACGAAAATCATCTTCAAAACACCGTATCTTCGCTATTCGTATCAGAGCAAAAGGCCAGTTGGAACAATACTTTCCGAGGCTTTCCCCAACACTTTGATACTCGCTTTCGTGTCGATACTTTTCGCCTTTGTGATAGGAGTTTTACTCGGCGTTCTCACAGCCATTGTAAACAGCAACTTTTTGAATCGTTTCACGTTGTTTATCACCACGATAGGGATGTCGCTGCCTTCGTTTTTCGCCGCAATCCTAATCGCTTGGCTTTTTGGCTTCGTCCTTGAATCTGTCACTGGATTGAGCATGACTGGAAGTCTTTTCTCTGTTGACGATTACGGCAATGGAGCCTATCTCGACTTGAAAAACCTCATTTTGCCTGCATTGACACTTGGTTTACGTCCTTTGGCGGTTATTACTGAACTTACTCGTACCACCTTGCTAGAAGTGATGTCAATGGATTACATCCGCACTGCTAAAGCCAAAGGTTTGAAAAAGTGGCGTGTCATCGGCGTTCATGCTCTCCGCAACGCTATGACGCCAGTGGTTACTGCGGTTTCCGGATGGTTTGCAAGCCTTCTCGCAGGTGCCGTCTTCGTCGAATATGTCTTTGACTGGAAAGGAATCGGCGTGGTCATCGTCGATGCGCTCGACAAATTCGACTTCCCCGTCGTCATGGGCGCAATATTATTAATAGGAGTGATGCTGATTATTATCAACATTGTCGTTGATATTATTTATGGAATTCTTGATCCGAGAGTGAGGATAAAATAATAATATATGAAATACAAATTATTGACATTTTTGATGGTTTTACCATTAATAGTAACTGCCCAACAATGGAACTTAGCCATAGACCATAACGAAATAAATCTCCGCATATACACAGGCTGTTGCACAACCAACAATGAGACTGTATTTGTAGGCTGTTGGGATTCTGAAGCTTATTGTGTGAAAGTTGACGAACATGGCAATTCCACAGAAAAGCATTTTCCGATAGAAGGAGGAACTTCCACGTTTTTGAATATTATTTCTCTTGAAGACGGTAATTGTTTTTTGACAGGTGTATCGAAAACCGGTAATAACGAATATTTATGGATTCTTGTTATTGACGATGAA
>JAFYNO010000123.1 GCA_017549705.1 Bacteroidales bacterium
ATCGGAAGTTCAATCGGAACATCAACGGCTGGCAACGCTGCCGAAGGTGGTCTCAAGAAACGTCCTGAAGCATCAGGTAACTTTATGGTTTTGTCGGCACTTCCGGCAACACAAGGTGTCTACGGATTTGTGGCGTTCTTCATGCTTCTCAGCAAGATGCGTGCTACACCTGAGAACGGTCTCATCATCTTCGGTGTCGGTCTCTGCGTCGGCTTGGTCTGCATGATTTCAGCCATCCGTCAGGGTCAGGTTTGTGCCAACGGTATTGTCGGTGTCAGCCAGGGACACGATGTGTTTACCAACACCTTGATCTACGCCGCTCTCCCGGAATTCTACGCAATTTTGGGTTTGGTTGGTGCTTTGATGGTGTAAAACATAGATCGTTAATGAAATTTGTAGAGACGCGCCAGGCGCGTCTCTACATGTTTTTTATTAAATCGTAATCAAATCTTCGCCTAAAACAACCGATATTTTTGCCAAGGTTCGGATTGTGAAATTGTGTGTTCCGCCGACCCATCGTGATACTTCAGGTTCGGTTTTGCCCATTAGACGTGCGAATTCTTTGTGCGACATGCCTCTATTTTTAAGCAATGCATCAATTTTGTCGGCGATTGCCCACGACATGTCAACTTGTTTTCGCACATCTGTCGGGATTTTTGCCAATTCTTCTCTAAAAAGGCTGCTTGTGCTCATAATTTAAAAGTTTTATCTTCGATGCCAATTAGTTGTGTTTCTTTTATTTCTATTTCGCCTTTGCGAATAAATGATTTCAATAACGCATCAAACTTCTGTAAATCTATCACATATCCTTTTAATTCGTTGCTTTCCTCGTAGGTCTTTGTGCTCTTTTCTCCTCCATTACCTAAAATCAGTATCTTATCTGTGAGTCTCAAACAATAAAGACGCAACTTGCTTTTGTAAACTGGCAATGCAACTACATTGTCATTCATTTTTCCTTCTGGGCGGAAATTTCTTTCCAAAGCGCCTCTTTCCATTATTTTTTCTAATGCCAACAATATCATTTGATAATCATGTTGTAGTTTAGCATTATCTTTAAATTTAACAATGAATTTTTCGAACTCAGAGACCTCTTCATTGTCAAAAATAATTGTGTATAAACTGACAGTTTCAGTTTGCTCAACGATGTTTAATTTAACCTGTTTCATAAATAATGAATTTTAAAACACTGCAAAGATAATAAATTGTTTAATATAAATTGCTTTTTATGCTAATTTTTTTTAAAAATTTTTATTGATGATTTGATGACTGTTAAAAAGTGTTTATATTTGCAGTTGATTATCAATATTAAAGTTGTACCCGACACGAATATAGGGGAAATAACATGAAAAAGCTATATTATATTTTTATTATATGTTTTGTTTTAACATCTTGTTCCCCGTTAAAATACTATCAAATGTATCAAGCAAAACCAATAACAGAGAATATAAAGATTGAAGGAAATGCACTGAAATATGAAGATGACAACTGTGTTATCCTTTATAATTTTTGGGGAGAAAATGGCGACATAGGATTTGTTATATACAATAAAAATGACGAGAACCTATATTTACACTTAGATGAATGTTTTTTTGTGGAAAATGGTTTTGCATATGATTATTATCAAAACAGAATATACACAAACAATAGTACAAGCAATTCATCTTCTGCAATATATATCCCAATAAATAATTATTTTGCTGTGTCTGGTTCTGATTCAAAATCTGTTACAAATAGTGTTTCGGTTGTTGAAAAGAGTATAATAAGTGTTCCGTCGCAAGACTCAAAAAAGATTTCTGAATTTACTATTATTAAACAGGTTTATAGAGATTGTGATATTTTCCTGTATCCTCGTAAAAACGAGAATAACACTCTTTATTTTACTGAAGAAAATAGCCCATATATTTTTGGTAATAAGTTAGCTTATTCTATAGGAGATACTGATACTATTAATCGAATAAAGAATATTTTTTATGTCTCAAAAATTTCGAACTATTCGATTGAAGAGATAACTAAATTGGTTGAAAAAGAACATTGTGGTAAAAAATTAGGTGTTAAAGAAAGAGTATTAATTGAATCTGGTCCAGATCAGTTTTATATTAAATATAATTGGGATACATATAATGATAATTTAAAACATTGATTAATAAAAGAAGGAATCACAAGATTCCTTCTTTTGTTATCTATACGTTTTTAGTATCCTGTCTCTTTCCCTGAAATCCTTAATGATTTCAACCTTTTCAAATCCTTTTTCAATGCAGAGATTTTTCATCTCAGTTCCTAATTTTTCATTGATTTCAAACCAAACCTCACCATCGGGTTTCAAGGTTTTTTGTGCGAATTCGAGAATTTTTCTGTAGAAAATCAACGGGTCGTTGTCTGAAACAAATAAGGCTGTTGAAGGCTCGTAATCTAAAACGTTGGCTCGCATTTCGGTTTTTTCGCTCTCGCAGACATAAGGCGGATTGCTGACGATGATATCGAAATGATTATCAAGCAATTCTGGGTTTTTAGGATTTAAAATGTCATCTTTTATAAAATTGACATCTATGCAATTCGATTCGGCATTCTTTTTCGCCACTTTCAATGCCTTTTCAGAAACGTCAACGGCAGTGACGACGCTGTTTTTCAATAATTTAGCTAAACTGATAGCAATGCAACCAGAACCGGTGCCGATGTCAAGAATTCGAAATGACGGGTGGTGATTAACTGAACAACTTACTAACTGATTAACTAATTCTTCGGTTTCCGGCCTCGGAATCAGCACGTTTTCATCAACAAAAAACCGCATGCCGCAGAATTCAGTCTCGCCCAGAATGTATTGAACCGGCTTGTTTTTTAGCAGTTCCTTCACCGCAAAATGCAATGTCAACAACTCTGATTCGCTCAAACGAAGCTCTGGATTCATTGCAATTTTCACTCTATCAATGCCGAAATAATGCTCCAACAGAATCATTATCAATGCATTAGCTTCGTCAGAGCCGTAAATCTTCTCCAACTCGCTTGCATAATACTTCCGACAATCCCGAACTAAATTTGATGACATTTTCATGCCACAAAGTTATAAAATTTTTACTATCTTTGCATCATGTTATTTGAGGATTCATATAAAATCGTGACCACGAAAGGCGAGGGGCTCTACAAAGAGAAGGGCTCCAAGTTTATCGCGGAGGCTTTTCCGGTTCATTCGGAGGCTGAGGTGAAAGAGCATGTCGCCGAGATTCGCAAGAAGTATTTCGATGCGAAACATCACTGCTACGCTTTTATGATCGGTCCGGATAAAGCGTGCTACCGTTCGAGCGACGACGGTGAACCTTCGGGTACTGCTGGAAAACCAATCCTTAACCAAATTCTGTCAAAAGACGTCACCAACGTTTGCGTGGTTGTCACGCGATACTTCGGTGGTCAGCTTTTGGGAGTGCCGGGCCTCATCAACGCCTATAAAACCTCAGCAAGAGAAGCACTCGACAACTGCACCATTGTTGAAAAAACCATCGACGAAGTCTATTCCCTCGAATTCGACTATCCGCTCCTCAACGAGGTGATGCGAATTCTCAAAGACGAAAATCTCGAACAACAGAACCCAAAATTTGAACTTCGTTGCTATCTCGAAATATCAATAAGACAAAGCGATTCCGACAGAATTGTTGAAAAACTGAAGCGAATTTTCGGAGTCGATGTGAAATACCTTAAAACCATTTAGAATCAGTAAATTACGCTGATTTTTGACCCAAAATTTGCCTTTGCCTCGTAAGTTAAAACGAAAAAAATTAAAAGTCAATACAAAAATAATATTTTTATTAACTTTTTTATGTTGATATTTGTAACATCGTTTTGAAACAAAAGCGAGCATTATAAGCATTTGATTTTTATATAGTTGAGTTCTATAATGAATAGAAATTTGTTTGAAATATGGGAAGATTGTCTCTCGATGATTCGTGAGAACGTTCCAGCGCAAGCTTTCTCGACCTGGTTCGAGCCGATTAAGCCTGTGGACTTCAAGAACGGTCTCCTTACCATCCAGGTGCCATCTGACTTTTTCTACGAATATCTTGAAACTCACTATATTAAAGTCATTAAAACCACCATTCGCAAGGTGCTTGGCCCTGAGGGAAAACTCGAATATTCCATCATGATGGATAGCAACGAGAATAAACCAGTGATGGTGAAACAGCCTTCAGTGGATCGTACCAACACAAAAAATCCCCCCAAGCAGATACAAATCGATTTTGATAACGCTGAGAAAAAAATAGCGAATCCATTTGTGCTGCCTGGTATCAAGAAAGTTCATATCGAGTCAAATCTCAACGAGAACTATAGTATGGAAAACTTCGTGGTTGGCGAGTGTAACCGCGTGGCATACGAGGCAGGCTTAGCTGTGGCGAAAAATCCAGGCAGGACTTCATTTAACCCGATGTTTATCTTCAGCCCGACCGGTATGGGTAAGACTCATGTCTGCCAAGCTATAGGCCTCGAAACGAAGAAATATCATCCCGAACAAACGGTGCTGTACGTCAATGCGGAACAGTTCCTGATGCAGTTCCAGGCCGCATGCCGTAACAACAGCGCTAAGAGCAGCCGCGATGACTTTGTGCATTTCTACCAGATGATAGACGTGCTCATCATCGATGATATACAGTTCCTCTCCGGCAAGCCGAAGACTCAGGACACGCTCTTCCATATCTTTAACCATCTGCAACAGACAGGCAAACAGCTTATCTTCACCTGTGACAAGCCGCCTGCGGAGATCAAAGATATGGAACAACGCCTCATCTCACGTTTTAAATGGGGCCTCTCAGCCGAGATGACGATGCCGGATGTGGAGACACGTCGTAACATCCTGAAACGCAAGGCTTATAACGAGGGCGTTGAGCTCCCGGATGATGTCGTAAACTACATCGCTGAACATATCAAAACCAACGTCCGTGAGATGGAGGGCTTCCTGATTTCATTGATTGCACAGTCATCACTGAACAGAAAAGCCATCACCATCAGCCTCGCAAAACAGATGGTGGAGCGTTTTGTAAACAACTCTAACCGCGAAATCACCATCACATACATTATCAATGCGGTGTGCGAAGAGATGGGCACCTCACAAGCCGATTTCTTTACGAAGTCGAGGAAACGCAACATAGTACAGGCACGCCAACTGTCGATGTATTTCTCAAAAAAATACACCAAGGCGCCGCTCATTACCATAGGAGAACAGTGCGGAGGTAAAGACCATGCCACCGTCATCCACTCGCTCAAGACCGTCACAAACCTCCTCGAGACCGACAAGCAGTTCCGTGCTATCGCCGATAAAATTGAGGCGACACTTCAATAATCTGTTATGAATCAACAATTTGGAAAACTCTATCTTCTTCCTGCGCTGCTTGGCGCAACCTCAGCGGAACAGGTCATTCCAGAAGGTACATTGGGAATCGTAAGGACTCTGCGCTTTTTCGTGGTCGAGAACGTGCGCACAGCACGACGCATGCTTAGTAAGATGCACATGCCTTGCCCTATCGATGAACTGGAGTTTGTGGAGCTCGACAAACACAATCCCGAAAACCCTGATTTGCTGACATATCTCGGCAAAGCTCTTGATGGTCAGGATGTTGGACTGATGTCGGAAGCTGGCACTCCGTGTGTCGCCGACCCAGGCGCTTTGATAGTCGAACTTGCCCACCAGGCAGGCATTCAGGTGGTACCACTCACGGGGCCAAACGCGATGATTCTGGCTTTAATGGCATCAGGATTCAACGGGCAGTCGTTTTGTTTCCATGGATATCTGCCGATTAAGAATCCAGAAAGAATTCAGAAGATAAAATCTCTTGAGAGACAGTCGTTTACTAATGACGAGACGGAGCTTTTCATCGAGACGCCTTTCCGCAACAATGCGATGATTGAGGAGTTGGTGAAAAACTGTCATCCAACAACCATGCTCTGCGTGGCATCGGACATCACCATGGAAGATGAGAAGGTTGTCAGCAAACCCATTTCTGATTGGAAACAAATAAAATACGACTGGAATAAAAAACCAGCCGTATTCTTGATCTATTGTCCGAAATTCAGAAAGAAATATTAAATCAATTTCCTCAACATTGTGAAAATGCTTTGTTCCGCTGCTTGGAATCTGCCATCAGCAAAGAACACCTTTTTCATTCTGTCGAAATGATTCTGCCTGTCTAGTTCATCTTTGATATACAAAGCCTTATGCTCGCGGATTGTCTCCATTCTGCTTAGCGCGTTGTCGGCCTCGAAGCCGTTGTAAATCCTCACAAATGTCACCGGGTCAGTGTGCGCACCAATCGCAATCAACTCCTGCTTCGTGATGTCGAAATCGGCATCCGCCGCAATTAGCAGACAATAAATTTCAAATTCTTCTTTTGATAAACCCTTCATGATTTTAATAGGGACGCATTTTGTGCGTCCCTACTCTAAACTTTAAACTTTAAACTCTAAACTAAAGTTAGGCTGTAACGCGTTCCAGCCATTTAACCATGCCGAACATCACTGACATTGAGACTACGCAGATTGCGAGGAACACGCCCCAGCATACCCAGATGTCCCAAGCGTTGTACATGAGAGGTCCGACGAAGATGAACAGGTTGCCGATAGCTGTTGCACCGAGCCACAAGCCCTGGCAGAGACCCACCATGTGACGTGGAGCCACCTTCGAAACGAATGAAAGTCCGAGAGGTGAGATGAACAACTCAGCAACTGTGAGGAAGAAGTAAGTCACGATAAGTACCCATGGTCCTGATTTGGCCAAACCTGCAGCTGCCATCTCAGAGGCGTTCATTGCGCGGAACTCGTCGCCTGAAGGATAGTTGCAAGAGATTGAAAGTACAAGCAGGAAGAGGTAGGCTAAACCTGCAATGCCCATACCATAGGCGATCTTGCGAGGTGTCGAAACGCCTTTGCCTTTCTTTACGAGCCACGCAAATGCTGCCATGACAATAGGTGTTAAGATGATGACATACAATGGGTTAAGTGCTTGCCAAATCTCAGCCGGGAAGAAGTCGGTAACAACGAAGTCACGGGCTAACAATGTCAGCGACTGGCTGTTCTGGTGGAATGAGAGCCAGAAGAAGATGGCGATGCCGAGAACTGCAAACAAAGCGTAGAGACGCTGTTTGATTTCTTTTGCCATTGCGAGTTTTTCTTCCTGTGTGTATTCAACAACTTCAGCTTTCTCTTTCTTAGCTGGCTGTGGGAAAATCTTCTTTGTGCAGAGGAACACCACCAATGAGATCATCATGGCGACCACTGATGCGATGAATGCGTAGTGAACGCCGGTGTTGAACACGTCGATATACTGTGAGCTGAATGTCACGAGATCATTAGGTGTAGCGGCGCCTTCAACCAATGACTTAGCCATGTTCTCTGTGAATTTCTGTGTCTGCTCGCCGTTTGCAAGGAACTGATGGCAAAGAGCCGGCATATCTGCATTGTAAACGAAGTCGTGAGCTTTCAACCACCAGTTACGGAGCATTGGAGCCACGAATGGAGCGATAACACCGCCGATGTTGATGAACACGTAGAAAATCTGGAAACCGCTGTCGCGACGGTCTTTAGCCTCAGCCAAAGCCTCCGGGCCTTTCTCAGCCGCCTCAGCCTCAAACTTATCATAAAGCTTACCGACGAGAGCCTGCAAATTGCCTTTGAACAAACCGTTACCAAACGAAATGCAGAGCAATGCAAAGCATGTGAAGATCAAGATGCCCCACCATGCGCCACCGTTGTCAAGGATGATGCCGTTGGCGTCCTTGCTGAACATAGGGATAGCTAGTCCGACATAACCAGCTGCCATGATAATCAAACCCCACTGGATGGTTCTCGGATAGTTCTGAGTGCGGTCAGCGATGATACCGCCCACCAAGCTCAACACGTAGATTCCGAAATAGAACACCGAGTAGATGATACTTGCGGTCTTATCCGGCAAACCGAATTTTGAAACGAGGAACAACAGAAGGATAGCGTTCATG
>JAFYNO010000124.1 GCA_017549705.1 Bacteroidales bacterium
GGTGCCGTCGTTGGCGACGGCACCAAAATCTGGCATTTCTGTCATATTCAGAAAGGTGCGGTGATAGGAAAAGACTGCTCGCTGGGACAGAATGTCAATATCGGAAACAATGTAAAGATTGGAAACGGCGTCAGGATTCAGAACAACGTGTCAGTGTATGAAGGCGTGGAGATTGAAGACAATGTGTTTTGCGGTCCGAGCTGTGTATTTACTAACGTCGTGACACCACGCGCGCACTTTCCGGTGCACGGCGTTTATGCGAAGACATTAATAAAAGAAGGTGCGTCGCTGGGTGCCAACTGCACCGTCGTTTGCGGCCACACCGTTGGAAAGAGCGCATTGATAGCGGCCGGAGCTGTGGTCACCAAAGACGTGAAAGACTACGCGTTGATGGCAGGAGTACCGGCAAGACAAATCGGCTGGGTTTGTGAGTGCGGAAAGAAATTAGGCAAAGATTTGAGATGTGAATGCGGCAGGGAATACGAATTGAAAGTTGAAAGTTTAAGGTTGAAAGTTTAAAGTAGTTTAATAGTTGATAGTTAAAAGTTTTTTAGATTAATAAATGAAGAATTTTGCGATTATCGGAGTTGGTGGGTATATTGCACCGAGACATCTTAAGGCGATAAAAGACACCGGAAATAACATGGTGTCGGCCTACGACAAGAGTGACTCGGTTGGCATCATGGATAGCTATTTCCCGAATGCAGCGTTTTTCACCGAGCAAGAGCTTTTTGACCGCCATAACACCAAGTTGATTGAGCGTGGAACCAATATAGATTTCGTAACGGTTTGTACGCCAAACTATTTGCATGACGCACATACCAGATACGGATTGCGTCTTGGCGCTGACGTCATCTGCGAGAAGCCGGTGGTGCTGAATCCTTGGAACATCGACGCATTGGAAAAAGTGGAACAGTCGACGGGACACAAAGCCTACACAATTCTTCAACTTCGTTTGCACGATTCAATTGTCGCATTGAAAAAGAAAATCGACGAAGGTCCAAAAGACAAGGTTTACGATGTCGATTTGACATATATCACCGCTAGAGGCAACTGGTACTACACCTCTTGGAAAGGCAATGAAAACAAGAGTGGAGGCATTGCCACAAACATAGGCATTCATTTTTACGACATGCTCTCTTGGATTTTCGGTCCTGTGACAAAGAGCATTGTCCACATTTCGACTCACGACCGTGTGGCAGGATATCTCGAGATGCCCAAAGCAAGAGTGCGTTATTTCTTGAGTATCAACGCTGACACCCTTCCAAAGAATGCAGTGCAAGGCGAACAAAAGACATATCGCACCATCATGATTGACGGTTCGGAGTTTGAGTTCAGCAACGGATTTACCGAGCTGCATACTAAGAGTTATGAGAAGATTTTAGCAGGCGAAGGTTTCAGAATTTCCGAGGCCAGAAACTGCATAGAGATAGTTTACGATATTAGAAATGCAAAGCCGGCAGGATTGGTTGGCGACTATCATCCTCTGGCAAAATTGCCATTGGCAGAGCATCCTTTCGGATGGCGGTAGCGCCCCGTCATTTCGACCGACCGAAGGAAGTGGAGAAATCCTTATTAAATGAAACATAAAATAAGGATTTCTCGACAAGCTCGAAATGACAAAATAATTGAAAATTATTAAATTATGAAGATATTAGTTACAGGCGGAACAGGATTTATCGGTTCCCACACAACAGTTGAGTTGCAGCAGCAAGGTTACGATGTAGTCATCGTGGACGCATTGTTTAACTCTAGAATTGAAGCACTGGATGCAATAGCGTCCATTACTGGCAAAAAACCTGAGTTTGAGCAGTTTGACCTTTCCGACAGGGCGAAAGTTGATGATTTCTTCCGCCGCCATCAAGATATCAAGGGAGTTATTCATTTTGCAGCACATAAAGCCGTTGGTGAATCGGTTGAGCAGCCATTGAAATACTATCGCAACAACCTCGATTCTTTGATGAATATACTTGAATCGATGCACAAATACGGCGTTGAGAATCTCGTATTTTCATCATCATGCACCGTTTATGGCGAGCCTGACCCGGAGAACTTGCCGATATCCGAAAAAGCTCCTATCAAGAAGGCTGAATGCCCTTATGGCAACACAAAGCAGATTGCTGAAGAGATTATGCAAGACTGCATAGTAGCTTATAAAGGATTGAATGCCATTGCATTACGTTATTTCAACCCTGTTGGAGCACACGAGAGCGCAAAGTTAGGCGAGCTGCCGTTCGGAGTACCTGCAAACTTGATGCCATACGTCACACAGACAGCTTACGGCATCCGTCCATTCCTGAGAGTTTTCGGCAACGACTATGACACTCCTGACGGAACGCCAATCCGCGATTATATTCACATCATGGATCTCGCAAAAGCCCATGTGAAAGCCGTAGAACGCATGATTCAAGGTAAGATGAAGGCTCCGTTTGAGGTTTTCAACGTTGGAACAGGCACTGGATATTCTGTTTTGGATATCATCAAATCATTCGAAAGAAGCAATAATATCAAGCTAAAATATGAAATCGTGGGCAGAAGAGCCGGTGATATAGTGAAAATCTGGGCTGATCCTACATATACTAATAAGGAGTTGGGCTGGAAAGCCGAGCGCACACTCGACGACATGACACGCAGCGCCTGGGAATGGGAAAAAGCCTATCGCGAAGGAAAAACGTGTTTTAAACTCGACAAATAATTAACTGATACTCTTGCGATACCAATCAAAGAGTTTCTGTACACCTTCTTCAATCTCAATCTTATGATGCCAGCCAAGGCTATGTAACTTGCTGACATCTATGAGTTTACGCATCGTGCCATCAGGTTTAGAAGCGTCAAAAACAATTTCACCAGTAAAGCCCACAGTCTTAATTATAAGCTGCGATAACTCTCTGATTGTCAACTCTTTGCCAGTTCCAACATTAATATGGCAGTTTCTTATCTCGCCAAGTGATGGAATCGCGGCACCGTTGTTGCTATAAACATCTTTTCCTATCACATCTTTGAAATCGACGTTTAGAAGCACGTGCACAGAGGCGTCAGCCATATCCTCTGACCAAAGGAACTCGCGCAACGGCGCACCTGTTCCCCATAATGTCACTTTATTAGGCTCGATGCCATATTTTGCTAATATTTTCGTGATTTCCGTTTCACTCGAATCACCATTGACACCTTCAACAGGACGTTTGTTCATATCGTTGCGAATCGCATCCCAGTTTCCGTCATTGAGCAGCTTTGCGAGGTAAATCTTACGCATCATCGCTGGCATTACATGTGAGTTCTCAAGGTGAAAGTTATCATTCGGACCGTAGAGGTTTGTCGGCATAACAGCTATGTAATTGGTGCCGTACTGCAAATTATAGCTCTCGCACATTTTTAATCCGGCGATTTTAGCGATAGCATATTCTTCGTTTGTATATTCCAACGGGCTCGTCAGCAGTGCGTTCTCGCTCATCGGCTGAGGAGCGTTTTTAGGATAAATACAAGTTGAGCCAAGGAAAAGAAGCTTTTCCACGTTGTGACGGAAACTCTCGCCTATCACGTTACATTGGATGAGCATATTCTTCATGATAAAATCCGCACGATAGAGTGAATTTGCCATGATGCCACCCACATGAGCTGCTGCGAGTACCACAGCATCAGGTTGCTCTTTGTCAAAAAACTCCTTGACAGCCAATTGGTTAGTGAGGTCAAGCTCAGCATGAGTACGACCTACAAGGTTGTTATATCCTCTTGATTTTAAGTTGTTCCAAATAGCCGAGCCCACCAATCCGTGGTGTCCTGCAACGAAAATCTTCGAGTTCCTATTCATCGATTTCAGCTTTTAAATGCAATTTCTTCACAAACTTCATATCGTGTTTCACCATGATATGAACGAGTTCCTCAAATGATGTCTTATGTGGGTTCCAGCCGAGCAGAGTCTTAGCTTTTGTTGGGTCTCCCAGCAGTTGTTCAACCTCAGCCGGACGGAAATATTTCGGGTCGACAGCGACAAGTTCTTTGCCAGTGGCGATATCGATTCCTTTTTCGTTAACGCCTTCGCCTTCCCAGCGGAGATTGACACCTATCTCTTTGAATGCCAACGTCGTGAACTCACGCACAGTATGGTATTCGCCTGTCGCGATGACAAAATCCTCTGGTTTTTCCTGTTGAAGGATGAGCCACATGCACTCGATATAATCTTTTGCGTAGCCCCAGTCACGCAAGGCATTGAGGTTACCGAGATACAGTTTATCCTGATAGCCTTGTTTTATTCTGGCAGCCGCAAGTGTTATCTTACGTGTGACAAAAGTCTCACCTCTACGTTCGCTTTCGTGGTTAAACAAAATACCGTTCACAGCAAACATTCCGTAGCTTTCGCGGTAGTTTTTCACTATCCAGAAACCATATTGTTTTGCGACTCCGTAAGGTGAGCGTGGATAGAATGGCGTTGTCTCTTTCTGTGGCACCTCCTGTACCTGACCGAATAGTTCCGAGGTGGATGCTTGGTAAATCTTTGTCTTCTTCTCCATGCCGAGGATTCGGACAGCTTCCAAGAGCCTAAGGACTCCGACAGCGTCAGTCTCCGCAGTATATTCCGGCACTTCAAAACTCACTTTCACATGGCTCTGAGCTGCCAGATTATATATCTCATCAGGCTGCGTCTGACGTAAAATATTAATTAGCGAACTTGAGTCGGTCATATCACCATAATGCAAGTTTATCAAGCGTTTATGATGCATGTCACGCACCCATTCATCGAGGTATAAATGTTCGATGCGACCCGTGTTAAACGATGATGAACGACGGATGATTCCGTGCACCTCATACCCTTTTTCTAAAAGGAATTCCGCCAAAAATGAGCCATCCTGACCCGTGATACCGCTGATTAAAGCTACCTTTGCCATAGTTATTTTTTTGCAAAATTAAAAAATTATCAGTTATGGTGCTATAATTTGGAAATTATTCTATAATTTTGCAGTTGGTATATTGGATAAATAGCAGTAGTTGAAATTATGAACAATAATCACCTTATAATAATGGCAGGCGGCGTCGGATCGCGTTTTTGGCCAATGTCGATACCGGAAAAACCAAAACAATTCATCGACGTGATGGGCATAGGCAAGACCATGATTCAGCTTACAGTGGAGCGTTTTGCAGGAATCATAGCCCCCGACCATGTATGGATTGTGACGTCAAAGAAATATAAGGACATAGTGATGCAACAGCTTCCTGAAGTACCTGAGACACATATACTTATGGAGCCTTGCATGCGCAACACAGCACCTTGCATCGAATATGTGAGCCGCAAAATTTACGCCAAATATCCTGACGCTAACCTCGTGTTCTCCCCTGCCGACCATCTCGTGCTAGATGTGCCTCATTTCCAAGAGGTGATTAAAGATTCGCTTGAATATACTAAGAACAACGACGTAATCGTGACGCTCGGCATGATGCCTACGAGACCTGAGACAGGCTACGGTTACATCAAGAGTGTGGACGCCAACTCAAAGGAAAAAATCCAGAAAGTGGAGGCTTTTAAGGAGAAACCAAACCTCGAAACAGCCAAGAAGTACTTAGCTGATGGCGGTTATTACTGGAACGCCGGCATCTTCATCTGGAACGTGAAGATGGTGGTCAATACTATTGCTAAACTCGTTCCGGATTTGGCAGCGGTGTTCGATAAAATAGAACCGCATTTCTACAAAAACGACGAGCAAGATGTCGTCGACGAGCTCTTCCCGACATGTCCGAACATCAGTATTGACTATGCGGTGATGGAAAAATCAAAAGATGTGTTTGTTTATCCGGCAAGCTTCGGATGGAGCGACATAGGCACCTGGGGCAGCCTTTACACCCACATTCCTTACGATGCAAATAAAAACGCGCTCATCGGTGAAAACATCCAAATGGTCGACAGCAAAGACTGCATTGTACGTTCATATGGAAGAAAAAAAGTTATAGTGCAAGGCCTTGATAATTATATAGTTGTGGATGACAATGACTGTCTCCTCATCTGTAAAATGCAAGACGAACAACTAATAAAAGAATGGCAAAAATAGTTTTTTAAACTAAAATCATATATTATGAAGAGATTATTGACAAGTATTGCTAGATTGTTTTTCGGCAAACGAAATTCAGGTGCATTATCAAGAGTTTACGTGCTTGCTTTTGATATCTTAATCGTCTTGTCCGCAATATGTTTTGTTCCTTTAATTGGTTATTATCCAGATTATCAGAAAGCATCTTTATTGGTCTACTTTATACAAGCAATACCGGTATTTAGTGTTTTTATTATTGGTTTTTTAATTGCAGGATCATATAAAGGTCTTATCAGATATACAGGTTTTAAAGATATTGAATATATCTCAAGAACTACGATTTGGGTTTTCGTAAGCTTATTTCTTATTAAGTTTTTGATTAACAATTTAGATGGATTAAAGGCACTTAACAATTATTTCCCAAATTATCTGACATTGCTCTTCATTTGCATCGTCGCGTTGGTTTTTATGGTTTTTGCCAGACTTGTTATCCGTCGTATTTATAATGAATATTTGCGTCCGCAGCCTAACAAAGTCAACGTGGTGATTTATGGTGCCGGTGATGCGGGTCCTATCACGCAAAACGCTCTGTATCAAGACACTTCAACACAATACAACATTATATCTTTTGTTGACGACTCTCACGATAAGATTGGCAAGGCCGTCAACGGAGTGCGTATCCGCAAACCGGAAATAGTACTTAACAAGGAGTATATCAAGAAAAACAATATTGATATGATTATCCTTGCAATGCCAAGTTTGAGTATCGACAAACGTAACGAGCTGGTCAACAAACTTATCGACCTCGGGGTTTCTGTGAAATCGGTGCCGCACGTCGATTCTTGGATTAACGGTAGTCAATTGAATTTCAATCAGATTCAAGACATTAAGATTGAAGATTTGCTCGAAAGAGATCCTATTGTTTTAGGTAAGGAAAACGTGAAACACGAGCTCGAAGGCAAGGTAGTGATGGTGACTGGTGCCGCTGGCTCAATAGGTAGCGAGATTTGCCGTCAGGTGTTGCAGCACAACCCTAAGTGCTTGATAATGTTTGACCAAGCCGAGTCGCCAATGTATGACTTGCAGTTTGAGTTGAACAACGAAGAGCCCTATAAACACATCGCTGTGCCGAAAGAATTCGTCGTCGGTAATGTTAAGGATATCAATAAGATGACGGAGGTGTTCGAAAAATATCAGCCTCAGATTATCTATCATGCCGCGGCATACAAACACGTCCCTTTGATGGAGAGTTTCCCATACGAAGCGGTGTTTGTCAATGTGTTTGGCACTAAGATAGTTGCGGATTTAGCAATAAAATATGGCGTTGAGAAGTTTGTGATGATCTCTACCGATAAGGCTGTCAACCCGACCAACGTGATGGGAGCAACGAAACGTATCGCTGAGATTTACACCCAGAGTCGTAATAGCAACACCAAGTTCGTTACAACACGATTTGGTAACGTTTTGGGTTCAAATGGTTCAGTTATCCCATTGTTTAAGAAGCAGTTAGCTCACGGCGGACCGCTTACCGTCACCGACCGAAACATCATCCGTTTCTTCATGACCATTCCTGAAGCATGTAGTTTGGTTTTGGAGGCTGGCGCTATTGGTGATGACGACGATATCTTTGTTTTCGACATGGGCAAGCCGGTCAAGATTTACGATTTGGCAAGTAAGATGATTAAGTTGTCGCATATTCCTGATGTTCAGATTGAAATCACAGGTTTGAGACCTGGTGAGAAACTTTACGAAGAATTGTTGGCAACCAAGGAAAACACTATTCCGACCGAGCATCCGAAGATTATGCGTGCAAAGGTTCGTGAATACACACAGGAAGAGGTCGATAAGGAGATTGCCAAACTATTGGAAATACTCCCAACCTGTCAGGACTTTGACATTGTAAAACAAATGAAGGTGATTGTGCCTGAATTCAAGTCTAATAATTCTGTCTACCAGATATTAGACAAGCAAATGGGGGGGGTATAAGTCGCTGATACTCAGCGATTAAGAGCCACGTGTCGGACTCGAACCAACGACCTACGCATTACGAATGCGTTGCTCTACCAACTGAGCTAAAGTGGCGTGTTTTGCGGGTGCAAAGATACAACTTTTTTAAATTGTGTCATAAAAAATGTATTGGAAAATACTATCTGTGGTTTTAGCGTCAGTTATTAAGACGTTTTTCGCGCCTTCTATTGGCTTTGCGGCAGGGTTGTCGTTTGGCACCACGTTTTCAGCCACAGCACTTGGAGCAATGTCCGGATTCACGCTGTTTTATTTCTTCTGCGACATCGTTTTGAACATTTTCTATAAGAAAAGAAAATCGCATCCTACTGCGAAACAACTGCGCAAAGCGCGTAAAATCGTGACTTTCAGAAAGAAATATCCCGTCTGGTTGTTTTTACCGATACTGACAATAATGTCGGTACCTGTAATGGCTGTCGCTGTCAGGAAATTCTATAGACACAACAAACCAGTGTTCGCATTGTCACTATTGACGGTGACGCTGTTCGCACTGGTTGGATGTCTTGTTTTCTCTCCGATACAATATTTATAGTTGGCAGAGGGCGGCGGCTCCAAGGATTGCCACCTCATTGTCTTTCAATTCCGAAACACGGATTTCAACTGTACCTTGATAGATATTCAATAAATGCTCATCGAATGACTTGCGCAGAGGCTTCATCAGCACCTCGCCGGCGTGAACAGGACCACCCATGAGGAAGATAGCCTGCGGAGCAGAGAACGTGACTGCATTTGCCATCGCGATGCCGAGGAAATAACCCACGTTTTCGAAAGTCTGGATGCCTATCGGATCGCCAGCATTGGCAGCATCACCGACCATTTTAGAGGTAAGATTTTCAGGAGCCACCTGCTTCAAAACGCCATTGTACAAAGGATTTTGCTCTATCAGCTCGAGAGCCGTGCGACGGATGCCACCAGCCGAGGTGTAAGTCTCCAAGCAGCCTTTACGTCCGCAGCCACATTGACGACCGTTGATGATGATGATCGAGTGACCAAGTTCACCAGCGGTACTTGTCGAACCGAGAATAAGCTTTCTGTCGATGATAATGCCGCTTCCGACACCTGTTCCGAGTGTGAAAGTGATGAAATGGTCGAGGTTTTTAGCACCA
>JAFYNO010000125.1 GCA_017549705.1 Bacteroidales bacterium
GGTCAACGAAAAGCATTCCGAAGTCCATCACACCACGGGTGCGGCAGTGCAAAGCATCGGTGTTTTCCCAGCTGATTGAGTAGTCGTTGTTATAAACGCCAACGATTTCATAACCAGGCATTGCCTCCTGATAAACCTGCAATGCGGCTTCGTTGTATGACGACTGTGAGCCGAGTGGTACATACACTGTCTTGTTGAGAATCAATGAGTTGGTG
Organism: Bacteroidales bacterium; assembly: GCA_017549705.1. Classification (GTDB taxonomy): domain Bacteria; phylum Bacteroidota; class Bacteroidia; order Bacteroidales; family F082; genus Limimorpha. Next base: position 216 of record JAFYNO010000125.1, read on the forward strand.
TAAGGAGCGAGAGTGTATCCACCTGGTTCCTGAACGCGATAAACGCGGTAAGGATAGCCCCAGCAGCAGTTTGTTGTTGCGAAATATTCAGCAACTGCATCGTAATCAGCAGCATGGCTGTTTGTTGACGGCAGCTGTGCAATCAAAATCTTGTCAGGTGCGAGGTACTTACCCCAGCAGTCGACGTGTGCGATGTAGTCGCCCTGAGGGTCGATGGTCACATGATATGGGTCGATGCCGAGATAATCACGCATCTTGTTGCGGACGTTGGTCTCGTTATAGTTGTTCTCCTGGAACACAAGTTCGTCGCTCACACCATGGCCACGGCCGTCTTCCATCATGTTACCTCCTGTGTGCTCAAGGTTCATGCCGTACATCGGGATGTTCCAATATGAAGCAAACACGCCCGACATATTGTCGTCGTTAGGACGTGGACGGTTGTAGATGTTGTCGACGATAGCTGGATTTCTGTCCTCAAAGATATACCACGGACCGTAGTCGCGAACCCAATATGAATCAGAAGGCGCGTTCACAAAATGAACATTGCTCATGTTCACACCTGCATTCTGGAATGAGCTCTGAGCACTGCTCTGCTGTGATGTCGACACGATGCAGTAAACAGGACAGTTGTTTGCCAAATCAACTACCAAACTTGTAGGAATTCCGAGAGGGTAACGAATCATCACACCTTGCATTGGCTCAAACTCTGCCACAAAACGAGGCTCGCCCGCCGGAGGGTCTGTCTCTACAAAATTGATAGCCCTTACCGGGGTGTTCATTTCTTCTTCAGAGAGATAATGCCATCTCTTCCAATCAGGAGTGGTCTGCTCCTGAGCATTGACTTTAATGCTTAAAACTAAAGCAAAAGCAACTAAACCAAGTAATATTTTCTTCATTTTTTAGAGAATTTATTTCTTTTAAAAATAGCGTGCAAAGATACTTATTTGTTAGATATAAGCGTTATTATTAATGAAAAATTTTGTAATTTTGCACCCTAAAATTTTGGAAATGAGTTACCTATTATTGATTTTCTTGACGTTTGCACAGATTAACGATTCTATCAACGACACAATAATCGTTAATGATCGCATTTTTAATGATTCTATCGACACCACTATTCTTCCTGACAGTTTGATTATGGACTCGATAAACCCCGACCTTCCAGATAGTATTCAGGAGAAAATCCAAAAGATTTTCGATGATGAAAACTCTGGCAAAGGTATCGTCGACGAGTCGTCAAATATGTTGGAAATGATTGATACACTGAAGGTTATACCATATTTTGAAGGTAGTAAGGAAAACACATGCAACTATCCTCCAGGTTATATCCCGACATATCCTGACAGCATTTATGTTCAACGTATCGAGGAACTGAACCGCAATACCACAATGGAGTTGGTTTACAACAAACACGTGAAGTCGTTTATTGATGTGTATGCGGTGCAAAAACGTGATAAGACTGAGCGAATCCTAGGTTTAGCGGATGTTTATTTCCCACTTTTCGAGCAGACTTTGGATAAATACAATATGCCTCTCGAGCTGAAATATCTGGCTGTCGTGGAGTCGGCGTTGAACCCGCGCGCAGGCTCATGGGCTGGCGCCAAAGGCCTCTGGCAGTTTATGTATGCCACAGGAAAGGTCTATAAACTCAACGTCACCACCCTCGTCGACGACCGTTACGACCCGCTGAAGTCGACGGAAGCGGCATGTCAACATCTCAATGATTTGTATTCGATGTTCGGCGACTGGTTCCTTGCCTTGGCGGCTTATAACTCGGGCGCCGGCAACGTGAAAAAAGCTATCCGTAGAGCCGGAGGCATCAAGAATTACTGGGCAATATGGCCTTATCTGCCTCGCGAGACACGTGGCTACGTCCCAGCATTCATCGCAGTCAACTACGTGATGAATTACCCTGCAGAGCATAACATCTGCCCTCTCGACCCAGGCATCATCAAGAACGGCGTCGACACAGTCATGGTACACGATGTGCTTCATTTCGACCAGCTTCACGAGATGCTCGGCATCCCGATGGAAGATATTAAATTCTTCAACCCGCAATATACTAAGTCTATCATCCCGGCAACGGTAAAGAAACCTCTGGTGCTTCAGATTCCGGAGAAATATATAGGCGAATATATCGATCACGAGAAGGAACTTTATGCCTTCAAGACGAAGAGCGGCATCGACAAGGAGAAGATGCAGGAGCAGATGAAACAGATCTCCGACCGCAGCGTGCATATCGTGAAGAAAGGCGAGACACTGAGCGGCATCGCGAAGAAATATCACGTCGGAGTGAAACAGCTCAGATCGTGGAACAACCTCAAATCAGATAACCTCAGGATAGGGCAGAAGCTCATCGTCTACAGCTCCGGCGCCCCGATGGCTCAGGCTGGCAACGCAAAACCTGTCGAACGCTCGACGACACAGACGACTCACGTGGTGAAGTCAGGCGAGACACTCGGCAAGATAGCACAGAAATACAAATGCTCGGTCACCGACCTCAAGAAGTGGAACAACCTGAAGACAAATACCATCAAAGTTGGACAGAAACTGAAAGTGTATCCGCCTGAGAGTCAGACGACTACGTCAGCACAGAAAGCCGAAAGCAATACCGTTTACACTGTAAAATCGGGAGATAACCTTTCGAAAATAGCTAAGAAGTACAATGTCAGCGTTGACTATATCAGAAAGAAAAACAACTTAAAGAGCGACAATCTTGTTGTCGGACAAAAGCTAAAACTTTAAGCTCCAGATTATCGCCTCGAGTTGTCTCAACAAATCTCGTTTAGGCTTGTTCGGGTAGTAAATATAGCCTTCAATAGTCGTGATTCTGTTGGATTGCGGGTTAACGAAGGTGTAGGCTACATACGGTCCAGCCATGAACTCGCCTTCAGTCTTCCACATTCCTCGCATCTCGACAGCGTAAGTGGCAGGAAATTCAGGAACTACACGGAAAACAGGCTTCACAAACTCTCTGTCAAGTGTCATATAGCTGCCGTCAGTCGGACCAGGGATGTATTTTTTGGTGACCGAGTCACAGACTTTTGTCAGACGCTCCTCACTGAAATCGTTGGTGCTCTTATATGGTAACTGATAGATTATCAAGCCAAAACTCTTGTCCACCTCCTCTTTTCTGAGCCAAGTGAAATAGTCGTTGTTGACAGCGATATAATAACCTTCTGGCACTGTGACGGTGCAACCATAAATGTTTTTCAGTGTCTCCATAACCTTCGGATTTGCCATCGGACGGAAGAAATCCATGAAACGCGCACGCTCGTTCTTGTCAAACATCTTTTTTAATTCATCTTTTTGATTATCAAAGACTTTTACCCACGACTCAGCATCTTTGGCCTTGATTTTTAACGCATATTGCGGCGATGACTGCCAGTCAACTTGCGACTCGATAACTGGATTTGTCAGTTCAGGAACGATTTCTCCTATGATGAGGTTGCGATGTTTTTTGAACATGTCGTTGAGCGCATTAATATTAATATGTGCCACGCGGAAGTTCTTCTCAGGCTGTGGAAGTCCGTACTGCTCGACCTCGAAATAGTCGCGGACAGCCTGTCCCATCTGGCCATTCCATTGTTCGTCGTTCTGTGTCACAAACAAAATCTCCGAGGTTCCACCAACCGAACGGTCCTTGCGCTGTTCAACTTTTTTGTTCATGCAGGAGGTCAAAATTGCTGCCAAAGCAATGATTAAAGCGAATAATTGTAATCTCTTCATAGCTATAATAATTAGTTGTCATTCCGAGCGAAGTCGAGGAATCTACTCCTTTCAAACGCTTAAGTTTATGTTGGCCGTAGATTTCTCCATTCCGCTTCGCTCCAGTCGAAATGACGAGCACAAAATTAACGTAAAAATGCATATCATATAATAAATTTTATTATTTTTGCAACATCTTTAGGACTAAGAATTGTTCAAAATGAGAGATTTTTCAGAAGTTTCAGCAATATCGCCTTCAAACATAGCAATTGTGAAATACTGGGGCAAACACGGCAATCAGTTGCCAAATAACCCTTCTATTAGCTTCACTTTGAGCCGTTGTCACACCGAGACGCATATCAGGTTTGGCAAAAATGCGACAGATAACTATTCGATGCATTTCCTTTTTGAAGGCAAGGAGTCACCGAAATTTCAGGAGAAGATCGAGAAATATCTCATTGATAATCAGCAATATTTCGGTTTTTTAAAAGGTCTTGACCTTGAGATAGAGAGCAACAATTCTTTTCCACATTCTTCTGGTATCGCTTCGAGTGCCGCTTCGATGAGCGCGCTTGTCTTATGTCTTTTACAGATTGAAAAGGCTGTAAATCATGATGATACGCCACTTGACATACATAAGGCTTCGTTACTTTCCCGTTTGGCATCAGGTAGCGCCGCGCGTTCAGTATATCCAGTGATGGCATTATGGGGTAAAACACCTTCAATCGTTGACAGTTCCGATGACTATGCCGTGCCTCTTGCCGACATGGTTAACCCGGTGTTCAAGACATATCACGACAGCATTCTGATCGTCTCCAACAAAGAGAAAAGCGTCTCCTCACGTGTAGGTCATTCGCTCATGAATGGCCATCCGCTTGCCGAGAAACGCTATGCCACCGCACGCCAAAACACCGAGCGTTTGCTGAAGGTTCTGAAAGATGGCGACATCCAAGAGTTTATCGACATAGCCGAGGCCGAGGCACTACAGCTTCATGAGATGATGGCAACATCGACA
>JAFYNO010000126.1 GCA_017549705.1 Bacteroidales bacterium
ACTGCTGTCGTTGCCGCATTCTACGTAAGGCCAGGTGTGTGCGCCGCATTGGTCGCCCAAAAGCAACGAGTCGCACTGTGAGAAATTACGGCAATTTGATGCTTCAGGCACCACTTTCACCAATCCACGATATCCATTCTGACTGTGACCAGCCGAGATACCTTTCGAGATGATGGTTGAGCGGCTGTTTTTGCCGATATGAATCATCTTTGTGCCGGTGTCGGCCTGCTGGTAGTTGTTGGTGACAGCCACCGAGTAGAACTCAGCAACTGTGTTGTCGCCTTTCAAAATACAACTCGGGTATTTCCAAGTGATTGCAGAGCCTGTCTCGACCTGCGTCCACGAAATCTTAGCATTGTCACCACGACAGATGCCTCGTTTTGTGACGAAGTTATAGATACCGCCCTTGCCGTCTTTATCGCCCGGATACCAGTTCTGAACTGTCGAATATTTCACTTCAGCGTCTTTCTCTGAAATGATTTCCACAATAGCTGCATGTAATTGATTCTCATCACGTTGTGGAGCAGTGCAGCCTTCCATGTAGCTCACGTATGCGCCTTCGTCGGCAACAATCAAAGTTCTTTCGAATTGTCCAGTATTTGCTGCGTTTATGCGGAAATATGTCGAAAGTTCGATAGGGCAGCGAACGCCTTTTGGCACATAGCAGAACGAACCGTCGCTGAAGACTGCCGAGTTCAATGCCGCGAAGAAGTTATCGGTGTAAGGAACAACCTTTCCGAGATATTTTTTCACTAAATCAGGGTGCTGTTTCACCGCCTCGCTGAACGACATGAAGATGATGCCGTGTTTTGAGAGTGTCTCCTGGAATGTGGTCTTCACCGAAGTCGAGTCCATAACAGCGTCAACCGCCACTCCCGAGAGTTTTTTCTGCTCATCGAGCGAGATCCCGAGCTTGTCGAATGTCGCTAAAAGCTCAGGGTCGACCTCATCGAGACTCTTTGCTTTGCGCTGTTTTGGCGCTGCGTAATATATAATGTCTTGAAAATCAATGGGTGGAATGGTTAAATGCGCCCAAGTCGGCATCTTTAAAGTCTGCCAGTGACGGAACGCTTTCAAACGGAAATCCAACAGCCAGTCAGGCTCTTCTTTCTTCTTCGAAATAAGTCGTATGATGTCCTCATTCAAGCCTTTCGGGATGAAATCGGTCTCGATATCGGTCACAAAACCGAACTCATAGTCCTTATTCGTTACCTCTTCAATGATATTTTCCTTTGGATTTGACTCCATAATTCAAAATTGCAAAATTAACTTGCAAAAATACAAAAATTATTGGTAACTTTGCATCATAATTTTTAAGTATGTCGGAAAGAAAATTTTGGAATAAGATTAAAAATAATAAGTTTTGTCTGGTTTTGACGTGGATAATTGGTGCTATATTGTTGGTTATCTTAGCGTTATACCTTGCGGTACCTTCATATTCTTTTGCTGAAATCGAGCCATTTAAAGGTGATTATATCTACAATCCATATTCTAATATCGATAGGATTAATTACGTTGATTTCCGTTCTGATAATATTGAAAATCAAGGGATTAAAGTATATGAATATGGCTATGCCCTGACAGGTACACGTTATCTTTGCCTCGGTTATGATAAGAAGCGTTTTATCGACTATCCTTTTTTGCAAAGCATTCATTATAAACAATATAACATCGATAGATTAAACAAACTCTGTCGTTTGGTAGCACCGGCACATCCTTCTAAAGGATTTAAAAAAGGTCAGATGACACGCCTTGATCATTATCGTGTGATGGAGGCTTTATCTACCAATGATAACTCCTTGTATTACTGGGACATAGCGTTGTCAAATGGTCATCGCGTGAATATCATTGCGACAGGTGAGAATTATACGACAGCTTGTATAGGTAGCAATGATGCAGAATCGTTGTTAAAATCGCTTGAAACTGGTAATTCTTATGGTGTGTATTATACAGGGCCGTTAGGTAATGTGCCTCAGCTTCTTGATGTTACGGTAAGATATGGCAATCTTTTTGTGACTGTTTCGGAGATGGCTAAGGAGATGCGTTTCGTCGGACAGAATGCCGTGGTGAAAAATGTGGTTAACAATGTCGAAACTGGCTTTTATCCGATTCAAAAAGACGATACATATATACGTGTGGAAATTGAATTTGCAAATGGTAACACATTGTATCTCAATCCAGTAGTGCGTCATCAGTATCAATATTTCTTCGATTTGGACAAAGCACACATCATGAAAGGCCGCACTTATCTGATGTGGGCGGTTTATGTTATAGTGGCAGTGTTTTTGGTCAGAATGTTTATCATAAAGAGAAATGAGAATTCAGGAAAATAAAATTGATAAATACATTGTTTGGCTGCTGATAATCAGCGCTTTAGTGCGTGGTTTCCTTGCCGCATTCCTTGAGTTCGGCAACGATGAGGTTTATTACTGGACTTATGCGATGTATCCCGACTGGAGTCATTTCGACCATCCCGGAATGGTGGGCTGGGTGATGCAGATTTTTAGTCTTAACTTGTTGTTTACCAGTGAGTTCGCTCTTCGTTTGTCGTCGATAATCTTTATGACTATCGATACCTATATTATATATAGACTTGGCTGTTTGGTTAATAATAAACTTACTGGGTTCTATGCAGCATTGCTATACACTGCATCGTTGTATTGCTTTATCATCACAGGTGTTTTCATCATGCCGGATACGCCATTGATGATGTTTACACTGCTGGCGATATGGTGTTTTTTGTCGTCATTTCGACCGACCGAAGGGAGTGGAGAAATCTCATCCAAAATTGCAGGAGATTTCTCGACTCCACTCCGTTCCGCTCGAAATGACGGATTGTTGGCCCTCGGCGGCCTCTTTGCCGGTCTCGCTCTCCTCTCGAAATATTCCGCCATTTTCATCTGGTCTGGTGTCGGCTTTTATGTCCTGTTTTATGATCGCAAACAATTGAGAAACAAATATTTGTATCTTTCGGCATTTATATCTGTCGTTTGTATGCTTCCTGTTTTGATTTGGAATTTGCAAAACGATTTCATCAGTTTTACATTCCATGGTGATCGTGTTAGTTTCTTCGGGAAGTTGCAGCCGCTTGATTTTCTGGCAGAGATTTTTGGCGAGTTAGGTTACAATAATCCTATCAATTATATATTGATAATCATTGCGTTGGTGGCTTTATGGAAAGGGAATAAATTTATTGCCGAGATGCCGAGACGTTTCCTGTTATGTTTTGCTTTGCCATTTATTGGGGTGTTTTGGTTTTTCTCTCTGATGCGTGAGACATTGCCTCATTGGTCGGCACCGGCGTTCTCGTTGTTGTTATTGTTTCCTGCATCATATCTTGCTGATAAGCAATCTATTACAAATAAATCGAGAAGACTCCCTAAGCCGATAATCGCTACTGTTTCGTTGTTGCTGCTTGTCTTGGTTTTCGGTGTTTTAGAGATTAAGACGGGCTTTGTTCCGTTGCGTTTCGGTGAACGTGCAAATTCAGTTCGTTACTATGGCGAGGGCGATTTCACCACAACTATTTACGGCTGGCGTTCCATCAAAGATGATTTTCAAAAAATTAGGGAGGAAAAGATTGCTGAGGGACAGATGAAGGAGTCGGATGGCATGATAGGGCTGCAATGGTTCCCGATGGCCAATTTCGATTATTATGTCGCTAATCCATTGGGCGTCAATATGTTCGGTTTGCGTAGTATTGATAAAATACATAAGTATTATTGGATTAACGAGTATCGTGGCGGACTTCAGAAAGGCAATGATTACTGGTTTTTAAATGAAAGCTCTGATTATTATGCCCCAGAGCGTTATTTAGATGATAAATTTGAGGATATAATACCTTGCGACACTATCTCTGTCGAACGTTGTGGCAAACCGGCAAAATATGTCTTTGTATATATGTGCAAAGGTTTGAAATAGTACCAAATCTTAAAAATTTTTAAGATTTCTCTCATTTTACTGCAAATTAAGTTAAAAATATGTTAAAATCAGCATTTTGTGCGCTGATTTGTTGACATGTTTCATTTAATATGAATATCTTCGCAGAACAAAAACACATTATTTATGAAAGAAGAATTCATATATTATCTCTGGGAGAACAGGTTGCTGTCGAAAGACCTTCAAACTGTAGAGGGAGATTCTGTTTATGTTATATCCGTTGGCAATCGCAACTATGACTCTGGTCCGGATTTCCTTGATGCTCGCATCCGTATTGGTAAAACGTTATGGGTCGGACATATCGAGATTCATGTCAATGCATCAGATTGGTTCCGTCATGGGCATCAAAACGATGATGCATATAAGAATGTGATTTTGCATGTTGTGTATTTTAATGATACTGAGCGACTTGCAATTCCAACTGTTGAGATCAAAGGAAAGTTTGATGAGAGTATTTACGAGAAGTACAATGTTTTTTTAAGGTCGAGAAGGTGGATTCCATGCGAGAAATTAATTGCAAAAATCCAGCAATTTACATGGCTTTCATGGCTTGAGCGTATCGTGGTTGAGCGTCTCGAGGTGGAAGTGAAAGACGTTTTTTCCAAACTCGCTGCGAATAACTACGACTGGGAAGAGACTATGTATCAACGGATTATGCGCTATTGTGGGTTGAAGGTGAACAATGAGGCTTTTGAGAGGCTGGCAAGGTTGTTACCGCTGAGGATTTTGCGCAAGCATATTGACAATCCGTTGCAGATAGAGGCGATGTTTTTCGGCTGTGCAGGCTTTCTTGAACGGGAGTTTACCGAAAGCTATCCTGTTCTTCTCCAGAGAGAATTCAAAATATTGAAATCAAAGTTTAATTTGTCCGTCATGCCGATGGCGTATTGGAAATTTTTGAGGTTGCGACCGCCAAATTTTCCTACTATACGATTGGCTCAGATGGCGTCGATGGTGTGCTCTTGCGATAAAATGTTTTCTAAGTTGCAGACTGCCAAAGACTTAGATTCTGTCCGAAATCTTTTTAATGTTGAAGTCAATGGATATTGGAACACTCATTTTCAATTCGAGAAGTTGTCGAATGAAAAAAAGAAAAAACTAGGGACTACTGCTGTTGATGTACTGATTATCAATGCGATTATTCCAGTGCTGTTTAGCTATGGTATTTACCATGATGATCAGGATCTGAAGAACAGGAGTCTAGGCTTTATGACTGTCATGGAGCCGGAAGACAATATTGTTATTCGAAAGTTCGAAGAATTGGGAGTGTATGCTCGGAATGCTCAGCAAACACAGGCATTATTACATCTTTATAGTAATTACTGTAAGAAGCGTAATTGTTTGAAATGCAGGGTGTTTATGGCATCTAAATAATTTTTTTCAAAAAAGTTTGCGTATTACAAGAATAATGCTTAATTTTGTGCGAAAATTCTAAAGCAAACTGTAAAAGGAAATGGCTGATTTAAGTGTAAGACTTTCGGAAATAGAGTTAAAGTTGAGAAAGCTCGTAGCGCTTAAGAATCAACTGGTTGACAAGAACAGTGAGCTGGTTCGCCAGAATGGAGAGCTTCAGCTGAAAGTTGAAATCCTTCAGACGGAGAACGAGGAATTGAGAGATAAAATAAATAAAACAACTATTGTTAACGCACTCGGAAACGAGAAAGAAATTGAAGAAAGTAGGCAGTTGATCAAAACATTGGTGAAGGAAATAGATCAATGTGTTGCGATATTGAACGCCGAACAGTAATAAATAATTGACGGTCATGAGCGAAAGTGAAGAAATAAAGATTAGTATTACCGTTGCTGAACGCAATTACCGTCTGACTATTGACAAGGCTGATGAGGATAAAGTGCGGAGAGCCGCCGATATGATCAACGATCGAGTCAAGGAGTTTAAGAGGGTTTATACCGATAAAGACTATCTGTCGTTGGTCTCAATGGCTTGCATACAATTTGCAACAAGTGTCGCAAAGTATGAAAATGATTCCGCATTTAAGGATCAATATCTTGACAAGCAACTCGATGTCATCGATGATTTGTTGACTGAAAACTTATAAGATTTGTCTGTCTGTCCACCGCATGATGTAACCTTAACAACTAATACAAATTATTCCGGTTGACTCATGGGTACAAAAACAGGCCTCATCCTCGCAAGAGGAGCTTTAACGCCAGTGGACGTTTGCGTATCGTGGCAGCCATAAGCGTGATATATAAGGGTTTACGATCCCTTTGGGCAGACAG
>JAFYNO010000127.1 GCA_017549705.1 Bacteroidales bacterium
CCGACAACCAGCTGAACGTCATCGACTACAACCGCGTTGTTAAGGATTTGAACGGCTTGAGCAAGGACGAGTTCATCAAGGCTCTCGGCAAGACATATGAAGTCACCGATATGGGCACAGAGATCTACAAGCCAGCCAAGTTGCACGAGCACAGCATGTACCTCGACGGTCACTGGTATAAGATGTCAGCAAAACCTGGCACTTACAACGACAGCGACCCAATCGGCGTTCTCGATGTTACCATCTTGAGCAACAACGTGTTGGACAACATCCTCGGCATCAAGGACCTCCGCACCGACAAGCGCATCGACTTCGTTGGTGGTATCCGCGGTCTCGGCGAGTTGAAACGTCGTGTTGACAACGGTGAGATGAAGGTTGCATTCGCAATGTATCCTGTTTCAATGAAGCAGATCATCGACATTGCTGACACTGGCAACATCATGCCACCTAAGACCACATGGTTTGAGCCGAAACTCAGATCAGGTCTGGTGATTCACACACTCGAATAGTCTTTTGACTATATTTAAAAAGGACTCTGTTTTTCGACAGGGTCCTTTTTTGTTTAGACAGGATTGACAAGATTAACAGGATTTATCATTCAACATCTCTAACAAGGCGGACACTTAATCCGTGTTTGCAGTTATCTGTGTTGATTTCCAGTTCGTTTATTGTGAAGCTCACACAATAAGCATTATTGCCAGATTCTTTGGTCGATGACCAATAGCGTCCTGCGGAACCAACACGGAAAACATGACCGTGCTGATACCCTGAAGCAGACAAAAATACCGCACCATTAGCCTCAAATCTTCTCTCCCAATCTGATTGTTTTATGCGATTGCCGCTATAAAGCGCTCCCCTATCGTTAATGTTATTTAAGCTGTACGAGCCTTTCCAGTTATCTGGCAACAGAATCACTCCGTTAACACCATTAACAACAGCTTTTGCATATCTCACGCCAGATTTTGTTTTGCGTTTATTTAATAAATAATCCCATTCGTCTTTTGTCAATGTGCGCCATTCCTTGTCTTCAATCTTAGTAATAAAATCTTCCCATTCAAACAAATCATTCCAGGACTCTTCCACGACATCCCATTGATTCTCAGCAAAATGCCATGTTTGAGTCGAATCATTGTATTGAATGTTGCCTTTTGAAAAATAAACTGCATTATTCTGACTGACAGAAAACACTCCATCTTTAACTGTTACAGTATCTATGATTTTGAGTTTTTCTTCTGCAACTTCCTGTTTATCAGCCTTTTCCATATTCAGATCAAACTCAATTTTTACCTCTGTATCTTTGTATATCACAACTCTTTGTGCATCTGGCTCATACCCTTCCAAACTGACAGAAATTTTATGATTTCCTACCGAAACAGCCTCTGATAGATATGGCGTCATACCGACAATTTTATTGTCAACAAGCACAAATGCGCCTTTGGGAGTGGTTTTTACCGTGATAAAACCGACATCCTGTTGTTTCTCTTCGAGCTTCTCAACAGGTTTTTCAATTGCTTGTTCAACTATCACTGCATTAGTGGCATTCTCAAGTTTTTCAAGTCTTTTGATGATTTCCTCATCCACGGCCGGTTTATTAACCAGAGTCATCTCATAGCCTTTCTTGGGCTCCATATCAAATGGGATATAAAACTCCGTCGAGCTTATATCGGGATGTGAAATTTTCAGAAAAGTGGCGTAATAACTGATATAAAGCCACACTTCGCCGTCTTTGTACTCTATCTCAAAAAAGGTCTGTGCGTCACCACCGAAATTCAATTCCCGGCGTTGTCTGTCGTTGATATTTTCCGTCCTAACTTTCAAAACTGCGTATGGTTTGTCGTTATCATCATACATTTTTTCTGTGTTGATATTAACAAAACCAGCCACTTCCTTAAAAGACCCTTCTTTCACTTCAAGCTGAGCAAAAAGTTGCAACGACAAAACTATCGCAAAAACCAACAACAATACTTTTCTAAACATAGATTTAATGATTAAGTGTGCAAAAATAACTATTTTTTGTATTTTTGCAAAAATTATTTGAAATGGAAAAGAGTTTTGACCCCAATGCAGCAGCGGCTTTAGGCTCCGGAATTTATGGATTGCCTTGTACAGCTGAGGAAGCCGAAATAATCATCATCCCTGTGGAATGGGAGTTGACCACGAGTTACAATCGCGGCACCGTTGACGGTCCGAGTGCGGTGTTTGACGGCTCGATGCAGGTGGATTTGTGCCATCACGACTACCCTGATTTGTGGCAACGCGGCATCTGGATGGACGAGTTTCCAAAAGAATTGAGGAAGTTGCACGACAAACTGTCGCCTGTCAGCGAAGAGATAATAGAAGCCATCGAAAGCGGTGATGCCGACGAGTTTCCGTGGAAATACGAGGCAAAATACAAAGCCATTGAAGACGGATTTGAGAAGATGTTTGCCTGGCTGCGCGAGCGCATTGAATATTGGAAGAAACAAGGAAAGAAGGTGGGACTTTTAGGCGGCGACCACAGTACACCCCTGCCCTATCATCAATACCTTAATAATATAGGTGTCAATTACGGCATCCTGCACGTTGATGCACATAGCGACCTGCGCGAGCGCTTTGAAGGCTTTGAATATTCGCACGCTTCGATATTTTACAACGTTTTAAAGCTTGAAAAGGTTGAGAAATTGGTGCAAGTGGCAATTCGCGACTACTGCCATCAGGAGAAACAGCTAATTCAGGATTCAAACGGCCGTGTAAAGGTGTTTTACGACCGCGACAACCGCCGCAGAATGTATGAAGGTGCCAACTGGAAGCAAATTTGCGATGAGATTGTGAAAGAATTACCTAAAAAGGTATATATTTCCGTCGATATCGATGGTTTGGACCCAAAACTTTGTCCGAACACCGGCACTCCAGTTCCAGGAGGCATGGAATACGAAGAGTTGATGTATTTGCTCAACAGAATCAAGGAATCCGGAAAAGAAATCATCGGCTTCGACCTCTGCGAGGTCTCGCCTGGTGAAGGCACCGAATGGGACGGAAATGTCGGAGCGAGAGTGCTCTACCACCTTTGTGGAATCATATAAATAAAAAAGGCAGCCTAAAAGGTTGCCTTTTTTATATTTAGACGGAATCCGTCTCTACATTATTCCATGTTGGTGTAAACTGCCTGAACGTCCTCGTCGTCTTCGACTTTGTCGAGAAAGTTCATGATGCTCTCGATTTGTTCATCGTTGAAAGCAACAGGATTGTTGGCGAAACGCTGGAGGTTAGCTTTGATAATATTGACTTTCATGCCTTCCAATGCCTCGTGCATTGTGCCGTATGATGTCCAGTCGCTGTATGCGAATGTACCGTCTTCTGTTTCCTCAATCTCTTCAAGACCAGCGTCGATGAGTTCAAGCTCGAGGTCGTCCTTGCTCATTCCGGCAGGGATTTCAATCTGGAACACAGCCTTGCGTGTGAACATATATTCAAGCTGACCAGTCTTGAGCAACTCGCCTCCGGCTTTGTTGAAATATGAACGAACGTTAGCAACTGTACGTGTAGTGTTGTCTGTAGCGCATTCCACAACGCAGAGCACACCGTGAGGACCCTTGCCTTCGTAAACGATTTCAACCATATCAGCCGTGCTCTTATCGGTAGCACGTTTAATAGCTGCATCGATGTTATCTTTTGGCATGTTTTCCGCCTTAGCATTCAAGATAGCCTGACGGAGTTTAGGGTTCATATCTGGATCTGGACCGCCTTCTTTTGCTGCGATTGTGATAATTTTTCCAAGTTTCGGGAACACTCTTGACATGTGGCCCCATCTTTTCATCTTAGCCGCCTTGCGGTATTCAAATGCTCTTCCCATTTTCTTAAATTTTAATTTTCAAGCCGCAAAAATAATAAAAATTTTCTTACAAATGATTTTTTTTTAAAATATCGCGCAGAGAGCGCTGATAACACAGATATATCTTCCTAATTATTACTCGCTAAAGCGAGGTATCTCGCTGAGAGTTAAAAACGTAAATCATGTATTGGCATACTCTGCGAGCTGATTTATCAGCGGTCTGCTTAAATCTTTGGAAAACTATCTCTGCTTTCTCTGCGGATTCTGCGCGAGATTTCAGGTTTTCTGCTTTTTTTTCTTTGCTGCCGGAAACAACACATTATTTAATATAAGCCTGTATCCAGGTGAGTTCGGGTGCATATCAAGCTCTGTCGGTGGGTCGCCCACTAAGTGCTGATAATCCTCAGGGTCGTGACCGCCGAGGAATGTCCAGAAACCGTTGCCGTAGTCACCATGGATGTAGCGGTCTTCTTCAAGTGCTGCATTGTCGCCCAAGACAACGACCGTCGGCTTGACGTATCGTTTATCGAATGCGGTAGTCTGCCCCATGAATCCTTTTATCAGCTTTTCATGGTCTTGCGTGAGCATCGTCGGGACAGGATCCCATTTCGCCGAGAAGTCGAACAGCAAAAAGAAATCGTTACCTTCTCTCACCGATTTTGGGCGCGTCAATGTAACGTCGATGTTCGAAACCTCGTATTCCTGCGGGTTTGTAGAAACGGAAAAGTCAGTGAAAGCGAAGCAGTTATCATAATTCAAACGCTGCGGATCGCCAGGACGGATAGCATCGCCATCGAACATAACGTCGCAGATATCCAAGCCTTCAGCAGCGAGAGCGATGTCAAAACTATCCGGAGCCGAGCACATTGCAAAAAGATATCCACCACCTGCAACGAAATCACGGATTTTCTTAGCTACAGCGAGTTTCAGCTGCGAAACCTTTGTAAAACCATGCCGACGTGCAGTTTCCTCTTGCTTTTGGACATCTTCTTTATACCAAGGATAATTTCTGTATCTTGCCCAAAACTTTCCGTATTGCCCAGTAAAATCTTCATGATGCATATGGAGCCAGTCGTAAGTTGGCAGCACACCATCCAAAACTTCATCGTCGTATATTA
>JAFYNO010000013.1 GCA_017549705.1 Bacteroidales bacterium
AAAAACGGCTCCATCGACTCGATATTTTTCACGTCTTGAGCTTCTTTCACAATGATTACCAAGTAGTTACCCATCATCGGGAAGTTGCGCGCCTGCGTCACGATGTCGTGCACGTTGACATCCTTTCCGTAAAGGATAATCTGGTTGAAAGCCTTGTCGGCCTCGTCCAGCACGGTGCTCTCGATGGCGTCGCTGATTGAGTCGATAAAATACGGCTCCTCGCCCATCAGGAAATACACCGGATGGTAAATCTTATTCTTAATGTCCGAAAGAATCTGCTCGTAGGTCATTAGAAGTGCAAGTGTTTGACTGTCAGCTTGTTTTCAATAATCTGATGCAGAGCGTCAATGCCAATTCTGATATGTTCGTCGACGAACATCGAGCTCACTTTCTTGTCGCTTGCTTCTGTCTTGACGCCTTCCGGAATCATCGGCTGGTCAGAAACCAACAGCAAAGCACCTGTCGGGATTTCGTTAGCGAAGCCGGCTGCGAAGATGGTTGCAGTCTCCATATCGACCGCCATGCAGCGTGTCTTATGCAGATATTCTTTGAATTCCTCGTCGTATTCCCACACGCGGCGGTTGGTGGTGTAAACGGTGCCAGTCCAGTAGTCGTGGCCATGGTCGCGAATGGTTGTTGATATAGCTTTCTGCAGCGAGAACGCAGGTAATGCTGGCACTTCCGGCAGGAGGTAGTTGTCCGACGTTCCTTCGCCACGGATGGCGGCGATAGGCAGGATGAGGTCGCCGACCTGGTTTTTCTTCTTCACTCCACCGCATTTGCCCAAGAAAAGCACGGCTTTAGGATGAACGGCGCTCAGCAGATCCATGATGGTGGCGGCGTTGGCGCTACCCATTCCGAAGTTAATCATCGTGATGTCGCCCGCCGTGGCGCAAGGCATCGAACGGTCGCGGCTCACTATCGAGACATGATTCCAGAATGCAAATAACTCAAGATAATGTGAGAAATTCGTCAAAAGAATATATTCCCCGAACTTGTCGAGCGCTTGCCCAGTGTAGCGTGGCAGCCAGTTTTCCGTGATTTCCTGTTTTGTTTTCATGACTACAATTTTTTGCAAAAATAATAAATCTCTCGCAGAAACAACAGAAAAAGCAGAAATTTTTATTTCACTCATGTCATTTCGACTGAAGCGAAGCGGAATGGAGAAATCTACAGCATTATAACGGAGTAGATTTCTCGACTTCACTTCGTTTCGCTCGAAATGACGGCATCGTGTCATTTTTTTCATTATCTTTGCAGAAAATTTTTCAAAAATGGCATTTTTATCAGAAGATTTGGTTTTTGGTCCTATTCATAGTAGAAGGCTGGGTAATTCGTTGGGCGTCAATTTGTTACCTAAAGTTGGGAAGATTTGTACCTTCAACTGCGTTTATTGCGAGTGCGGCTGGAATCCAGAACATCGTGACGAGAAAGCACATCTTGCGACACCTCAGGAATACGAGCAAACACTGGAGAACGCACTGAAATCGCTTGTCGGGACACCGAAAGAGCCTGACAGCATCACATTTTCGGGCAACGGCGAGCCTACGCTGCATCCCAACTTCCCGGAAATCATTGATATCACCATAAGATTGAGAGACAAATACGTTCCCAAAGCAGTTATCAGCGTGCTTACAAACGGAACGAACATCCATAACGAGAAGATTTTCAAGACGTTGCAGAAGGTCGACAACAACATCTGCAAGCTCGATGGCGGCACTCTTGAGACCATCAAAAAAATAAACTTGCCGAACGTTAAGATCAATCTCGAACAATATATCGCTGATTTACAACGCTTTGAAGGTCAGGTGATTATCCAAACGTTATTCCTTCGCGGTGAGCATAACGGGCAGAAAATCGACAACACGACAGACGAGGAAATCAACCTGTGGCTCGGGCATCTGAAGAAGATAAATCCAAGGAAAACAATGATTTACGTCATCGACAGAGAGACACCGGAAAAGAATCTCGAGAAACTCTCATCAGAAGAAATGAGTCGCATCGCCGACAAAGTCAAAGCATTGGGACTCAACGTGGAATATTATTCTTAAAATTTTTTTAAAAATTTCATTCCTATTAAAAAAAATCAGTAAATTTGCAACGCAAAAATTGAATAAAATTTTAAAATCATGAATAATAAAAATCTGACTATCATCAACATCGCACTGGCAGTTGTCGCTCTCGTTCTAGTTTATCTGGTTTACAGAAGCATCAGCGAGCCTGTTGTTTTTGAAAACACACGTAAAGAAAGAGAAATTCAGGTTGTCCAGAGTTTGAAGGACATCAGAAGCACACAGATTCTGTTCAAGCAGACCTACAACAGATACACCGGCAGTTTCGACTCACTCATCGAGTACGTCAAGACCGGCGAGCTTCCTGTCGTCAACATCGTGGCTGACCCTAACGATACAACATTCACCAAGACCATCAACGACACTGTCGGTTATGTGAAGGTCATTGACTCATTGTTCAGCAAGAGAGAAGGTTTCGACATCAACAGCTTACGCGTGGTGCCGTTCTCACAAGGCGAAGAGTTCGAACTTCAGGCCGGCTACATCAAACGTGGTGGTTTGAAAGTGGCTGTCTTCGAGGCTAAGACTCCTTACATGACTTATCTCTGGGATCTCGATCATCAGAGAGTCAACAACTTGAGAGCTGAGCAGGAAGACCTCGAGAAATACGCTGGTCTGAAAGTCGGTTCAATGGACGAAGCTTCAACCAACGGTAACTGGGAGTCATTATAATATGGTCCCGCAAGCCGAGAATCTGAACAACAACGAATTAACCATCCGGCAATCAACGGATGGTTTTTCGTATGTCTTCGTGCCGGCAGCTATCTATCAGGATAAACAAAAAGAGAAATATCTCGATTTCCTCGGGATCAAAGCCGAAAACAGCGTCGTACGCGCCGATTATATCGAAGCAGCCGACGTGTACAATGTTTATTGCAGCCCGCAACCTGAAAACAAAGAGTTCCGCCATGCCGCTAGCACACTCTTAGAAAATCTCATCAAATACAATATCGAGCGCACCGACGACGTCAGAATATATCTCAACGTCTTGAACCAACGATTTGAGATGTTTGTCTTAGCAGGAACAAAACTGCTGTTTAACAACACTTTCCGCTTCAAGACGAAAGAAGACTTCCTGTATTTCTTGCTATTCTCGATGGAACAGCTACATCTCGACGTAGAGACTACACCCGTGTATTTCCTCGGCATGATTGAGAAAGACTCGAAAATAGTGGAGATTATCACGAGATATGTGCGCGACATCCGTTTTAAAAATGATATAAAATGCGAATTATAAGAGGACGAAATCAGAGACGACAGATTGTGGCGCCCGACAACCTCCCGACGCGCCCTACTACCGACATGGCTAAGGAAAGCCTATTCAACATCCTTGAAAATCAGATAGATGTGGAGGAGATCATAGCGCTCGACCTCTTTGCTGGCACTGGAAACATCTCGTACGAGCTCGTCTCAAGAGGCTGTCCGCATGTGACCGCCGTCGACGAGAACCAAAACTGCGTGCGATTCATCCGCGAGACTGCCAGCAAGCTGAACATGCCAGAACTCTCGGTGTTGAAGTCAGATGTCTTCAAGTTCCTTCCGATGCACAAGGCTAAATACGGCCTCATCTTCGCCGACCCGCCTTACGACTGCCAACATTACGATTTGTTAGTCGATCTGATATTTCAAAATGAATTATTAAAAGAAGGCGGCATCTTCGTCTTGGAGCACGACAGAACCATTGACTTCTCGACGCATCCGAATTATTATGACCATCGCAAATACGGAAAAGTAAACTTCACGTTTTTTTCGGCTTCGCCTCAAAAAACAGTTTAAAGTTTAAAGTTTAGAGTTTAGAGTAGTTTTAAAGTTGAAAGTTTAAAAGTTTATAGATATGAAAACGACCATTAAATCTTTAATCACATTATTGATAATTACGATGACGGTGAGTCTGAACGCTCAGTTTGTCGTCGATGAAAGCGAATTTGAAGGCGCTAACTGCACCAGCATCATGGTGGGCAAGGACGCCTCCACCGACGGCTCGGTGATGACCTCTCACACCTGCGACAGTTGGTATCGTACCTGGATGCGCTGGGAGAAGGCCGCCGACTACGAGAAAGGCGCTACCATGAAGATCTACAGAGGTGCCATGCACACCTTCAGCGCCAGAGAAGTCAACGGATTAGAGGTGGCTGGCGAGATACCGCAGGCAGCACACACCTATGCTTTCCTCAACACTGCTTATCCTTGCTTCAACGAGAAACAGCTGGCCATTGGCGAGACCACATTCTCTGGTCCCGACACCCTCAGAAACAAAAAAGGCATGTTCATGATTGAGGAGCTTGAGCGCGTGGCACTGCAGCGCTGCGACAACGCCCGTGACGCCATCCGTCTCATCGGCGAGCTCATCAAAGAATATGGCTACGGCGACAGCGGCGAGGCTATCACCATCGCTGACACTAAAGAGGTGTGGCTCATGGAAATCATGGGCGAAGGTCCAAAGAAGATCGGTGGCATCTGGGCAGCTCAGAGAGTGCCTGACGGTGAGGTCGGCATCTCAGCCAACATCCCAAGAATCAAATATCTGGATAGAGACAACAAAGACTATTTCATGTGCTCCGACAACGTTGAGAAGGTGGCAAAGAAATATGGTCTTTGGGACGGCAAAGAAGAATTCATTTGGTATAAGGCTTTCGCAAGCAGCTATTCCAATGGCAAGAACTTCCGCGAACGCGAGTGGTTCATCTTCAACGAGTTGGCACCATCATTAAAACTCGACAGAGACGGCCAGGAGATTCCATTCTCGGTGAAGCCTGAGAATAAGGTCGACGTGCGCGACGTGATGCGACTCCTGCGTAGCTACTACGAAGGCACCGATATGGACATCACTCGTAACCTTAAGATTGTCACCCGTGACGGCGATACTATCGTCTCACCTACCGCCAACCCATGGATGGGAGGCAACGAGCAGAAGGTCTACAACATGCTGAAGCCAGGCACTATCGAGTTCAAACGTGGCGTGGCTATGTCATGGTGCTCCTACTCTTTCGTGGCCCAGCTCCGCGGCTGGATGCCTAACGAGATCGGCGGCATCTGCTGGATCGGCGTCGAGAACCCAGGGCAGAGCCCGAGAATCCCTGTTTACAGCGGCAGCACCAAGATGCCTTCATGTTTCGACAGATGCGGCCACGGCGGCTATGACGAGTCGACGGCGCTGTGGAGATACAGAAAAGCCAACAAACTCGCACAGGTCAACTGGGGATTATGCAAAGACGTGATGTACAGCAACATACAGCGTCTGGAAGACAAAGCTTTCACCGAGATGCCGGAACTTGAGAAGAGAGTCCAACAACTTCTTGATGAAGGCAAGAAAGACGAAGCTGCAAAGGAATTGAACCGTTACACCTCCGACTTCGAGGCTGCTGCTGCTGAAATCTGGAAAGAGATGGAACACTCCTTCTGGGAGAGATTCTGGACAGGATTCTAAATCACACAGATATAAAAACTTACCGGACGGAACCCGTCGTTGCAGCTTATCATGGCCGACGACGGGTTTTTCATCCACCCGTCATAGAAATTGCCACGACCAGCAGCAAGTTCCTGCACAAACCAGCGCATTGACTCCCATGCGCTGTCGCACATACCCTCAGGCTTTTCGCCGTTTTCTGAAATCCACGACTGCCCCTCGCGCACATCACATGTGTGCTCGATAGGGTTTTCATACAAAGCTTGCAAATCGGTGTAATCCGCTTTGCGTATGGCGGTAATTTTCACTTTCATAATGCAAAAATAATAAAAAAATAATTATCTTTGCACCACCATTTAAATGTGAAAAATGAAAAAACTTGCAGAAAAGCACGACAACCACATCTTCGCCATCATCGTTCACATGGCTGGAAATCTGATGGGACTGATTTCGGTGATAATGATGAGTTGCAGCCACCAACCACAGACACTTCAAAAAATGAAGTCAGAATTTATAACTATTGATGATAGCATCAATATACACTATAAAATCTGGAACCCAAACGCAGAGTTAAAGACCCTCTGCTTCATCCACGGGTTCGGGTGCGACATGAACACCTGGGAAAAGCAGTTTGAGGCGTTCCGCGACAACGATGTGCAACTTGTGTTTATCGACCTACCTGGCTATGGAAAGAGCGACAAGCCGCATGTGGATTATACCTTCGACTTCTTCGCCCATGCTATCGATGAAGTGCTGAACGCAAACAACATCAAGGACGCGGTCTTTGTGGGGCACAGCCTCGGAACGCCTGTCTGCCGACACACATTGATGACCACCAATCATAGCGGCGCTTTCGTGGACGTGGACGGCGTTTATTGCTTCTACGATGACACCGAAACGCCTGAATACATAGAAGCTATCAACCAATTTGGTCACGCTTTCGATGGTCCTGATTGCCGCGAGGTAATCACAGGATTCGTCTTGTCGCTCGCCGGCAAGAACACGCCGCAATGGGTAACCGACTATGCGATGTCGGTGATGCCCGAAACGCCGCAATATGTTGCCTCCAGCACCATGCAACATCTGGTGGAGCCGCAGTGGTGGCCCAACGCTCAACTTACCATGCCTGTAATGGTTATCTGCACACAGAACAGCGGCTTGGAGCCTGACAATGAACTGAAGATGCAAGCCCTCTACCCCACTCTCGACTACACTGAGCTTACTACCTGCGGTCACTTCATCCACATGGAGCAGGCGGAGATGTTTAACGAAAAATTGAAAGAGTTTATCGAATAATGAGATCTCTCGCGAACTGCATAACAGCCATTCGTATTCTCTGCAGCATCGCATTGCTGTTTTTCCCAGCGTTTTCGCTGGCTTTCTGCGTTTTGTACATTACCGCTGGCGTTTCTGATATGGTCGATGGCTGGGTCGCGAGACGGACTCTTACAACAAGCGAGTTGGGCGCAAAGCTGGACACGATTGCCGATATTGTTTTTGTCGTCGTTTGTCTGGCGAAGCTGCTTCCTGTTTTGAACATTCCCGTTTGGCTTTGGGTTTGGATAGGCGTCATCGCATTAATCAAAATTATCAATGTCATATCCGGATTTATCGTTCAAAAGCGGTTCGTGTCAGTTCACAGCACGATGAACAAAGTCACAGGACTGCTGCTGTTTGTTTTTCCACTGACAATTTCTTTCATCGACTTAAAATACAGTGCGGTCGTAGTTTGTATTTTTGCTACCTTTGCAGCGATACAGGAAGGACATTTGATAAGAACAAAAACAACCAATAAACAATGACAATTCACAACTACATCGAAAAACTTGGTCTTCTCCCTCATCCCGAAGGCGGCTATTATCGTCAGCTTTATGGAAACGATACGACAGGAAAGAAGGATATCTCCACCATTTATTATATGCTTACCGCCAACGATATATCAGCGTTTCACAGACTTCATGGTGTGGTCGAAATATGGTATTATCATGACGGCGAGCCACTTAATATTTATGTGATTGATCAAGACGGCAAACTCAGCGTCCATAATCTCTCAACCGATAGTGAAATGCAGGTTGTCATCATGCCTGAACAATGGTTTGCAGCTGAAATCCCATCGAAACAGGGATTTTGCCTTGTCGGTTGTGCTGTCGGACCAGCTTTCAGTTTTGAAAACTTTGAATTGGCAAAGAAAGCCGATCTCCTACAGCAATATCCGCAGCATAAAGAACTGATTGAGA
>JAFYNO010000014.1 GCA_017549705.1 Bacteroidales bacterium
CGGCCCGAGCGTTAAGGGCTTTAATGGCATTAATGGCCTTAACGCCATTAGTGCCGGGCCGCCATCTTGTCATTCCGAGCCGACAGGCGAGGAATCTTCCTCATCATTATCGTGATAAAACTTCTTATACGCATTGACGATGTCCGTCACCAGCTTGTGGCGAACCACGTCTTTTTCATCTAAAAAGATAAATTCTATTCCTTTTACATCTCCGAGGATGTCGACAGCTTGCGGCAGTCCTGACGGAGTGTTCTTCGGCAGGTCGATCTGTGTGACGTCGCCGGTGATGACGAACTTGGCGTTGCGTCCCATTCTCGTCAAAAACATCTTCAGCTGGGCACGAGTAGCGTTCTGCGCCTCGTCCAAGATAACAAATGCGTGGTCAAGTGTGCGGCCTCTCATGAATGCCAGCGGTGCGATCTCGATGGTGCCGTCCTCCATATATGCCGTCAGCTTCGCTGGTGGAATCATGTCACGCAATGCGTCGTACAACGGCTGTAGATACGGGTCAAGCTTATCTTTCAGGTCGCCTGGCAAGAATCCGAGGTTCTCGCCTGCCTCCACTGCCGGACGTGTCAGGATGATGCGGCGCACCTCTCTGTCTTTCAACGCGCGTACCGCCAACGCCACCGCGGTGTAGGTCTTACCCGTGCCCGCCGGACCGATGGCAAAGATCATGTCTTTCTTGCCAATAGCCTCCACCATCTTTTTCTGGTTCGCCGTGATAGCCTTGATTTGCAGACCGTTGCGGCCATACACCAGCACGTCGCTGTCGCTCAAGCTCTTCACATACGCCGTCTCACCACCAGCTATCATCATATCCTCAATGACCTGCGGATTGATGCTGCCATAACGCTCCAGATGGTTCACCAGCATATTCAGACGCTCGAGGAAATAATTCACCTCGTCATCCTCTCCTATCACCTTCACGAAATCACCACGCGCAATAATCTTCAACTTGGGAAACAAGTTTTTGATTATCGTAAGATGTTGATCCTTAGCGCCATACAAATCGCTCGGGTTGACATTTTCTATCTGGACTATCTGTTCCGCCATCTGCTTTTTTTCATTTTTTCGATATGCAAAGATAAAAAATAAAAATTGTTCATAACTTTTTTATTTCAATAAAAATTTTTGAATAGAAAAACGTATTTTTGCATCTGTCTATTGACTAGTTGAAACGCACGGCGGAAAATTATGGCAATCATAACATTAACAAGCGATTGGGGGCTGTCCGACTATTATGTCGCGGCAGTAAAAGGCGCGATTTACTCGATGCTGCCCGGCGCTACCGTCGTCGACATCACGCATAACATCGAGCCGTGGGACATCGCCTCGGCGGCGTTCATCATCCGCAACTGCTACCAGAACTTTCCGGAAGGCACCATCCACATCATCGCGGTGGAGACCGAGGAGTCGGCAGAGAAGCCGCATATCGCACTGAAAGCCAACGGACATTATTTCATAGGCACCGACAACGACATCTTCTCGCTCATCCTCGGCGACATTCCTTATGAGGCCGTCACCATCGAGGTGATTCAGGACTCCGACTACTTCACTTTCACCACTCGCGACCGCTTCGTGAAAGTCGCCGCCATGATAGCCAACGGCGCTCCGTTCAGCGAGATAGGCAAACCTTACCCTGAGATCCGTAAGTGCATCACCTTCCAGCCGACCATCGACAACAACTCCATCCACGGCATCATCACCTTCGTCGACTCGTACGAGAACGTGGTGTCGAACATCACCATGGATCTGTTCGAAAAGATCCGCAACGGCCGAGCTTTCGAGATACGCGTGGGCAAATATGTCATCAACAAGATATGCCGCAGCTACACCGAGGTGACGATGCCCGAGATAGTGGCGCTCTTCGGCACGCATGGCTTCCTCGAGATAGCAATAAATCACGGGAAAGCCGCATCTCTGCTAGGACTCTCCCGTGATTCTTCAGTAGATATTTTCTTTAAATAATCTTATTTGTGACCGTACGACGAGCCGTCGAAACAGTGTGTACAAATCTGACACTTCGGCAGGCCGATAGCTTTGCATATGTTATCCAAAGTGTTGAACTTCAATGAGTCGACACCCACATGCTTGCGCAGCATCTCGACGAGGTTAGCGTACTGCTTGGTGGTCGAGTCGCTGTAAAGCTCAAGATTCTTGGTGCTGTCGCCTTCCAACTCCTGGATGCAACGGCGTGTGATGAGCTCGAGCTCGTTCTTCGAGGCGCTGAAGTTCAAGAACTGGCAGCCGTAGTTCAACGGAGGGCAGCTCAGTCTGATATGCACCTCTTTAGCACCGAAGTCGTAGAGCATCTTCACGTTGTCGCGAAGCTGAGTGCCGCGCACGATGGAGTCGTCGCAGAACACCACGCGTTTGCCCTTCAACATGGCGTGGTTCGGGATGAGTTTCATCTTCGCCACGTGCTCACGCTGCGACTGGTTGATAGGCATGAAGCTGCGCGACCATGTTGGAGTATATTTCACCACGCTGCGCACGTATGGAATCTGCTTCGCGTTAGAATAACCGATAGCCATTCCGATGCCCGAATCCGGGATAGGAGCGACGTAATCGACTTCCACGTCGTCCATCATACCCATGGCATAGCCGCCACGATATCGCATCTCCTCCACGTTGATGCCTTCGTAGTCGGATGCCGGGAATCCATAGTAAATCCAGAGGAAAGAACAGATCTGCATCTTGTCGTTAGGTGCCTTCAGCTGTGTGACGCCGTCGGCAGTGATGCGCACAATCTCACCTGGACCAAGAAAACGCTCGGTCAGGTAGTCGAGGTTGATGTAGCTGTGGCTCTCGAACGCTGCCACATAACCTTCGTCGTCTTTACCGATGACGATAGGTGTGCGGCCATAGAGGTCGCGGGCTGCGATGATGCTGCCGTCGGTGGTGAGGATGAGCATCGACACAGAGCCCTTCACCTTGTTATAAACGTTCTGGATGCCATCGACGAAGTCCTTGCCCTGGGTGATGAGCAACGCCACCAGCTCGGTTGGGTTGGTGTCGCCATGACTCAACTCTGCGAAGTGCTGTTTGTTGTCGAGACACTCTTTCTCGAGTTCCTTGATGTTGGTGATCTTCGCCACTGTGACGATGGCAAACTTGCCGAGGTGTGAGTTCACCACGATAGGCTGTGCGTCGGTGTCGCTGATGATGCCGATGCCGCTGTTGCCGGTAAACTTAGGGAGGTCGTCTTCAAATTTGGTTCTGAAATAAGAGCCTTTGAGGCTGTGGATGTCACGGTGGAAGGTCTCGCCGTCGAAGGTGCAGATACCGCCTGCCGTTGTTCCAAGATGTGAATGATAATCAATACCGTAGAAAAGGTCTGAGATGCATGGCCTTTTGGATACTACGCCGAAAAATCCGCTCATTTTTGTATTAGGTTTGAAAATTAAGCGGCAAAAATAAAAAAAAAGTTAAAATGTTGAACCAACAATTTTAACTTTTTTTAGTTGTTCTGTTATTCAGTTGTTCAGTTAACTGACTAACTTAATTTTTGCGTTTTCGCGTCAGCGCGTAGCCTCCGCCAAGGGCAGTAAGTACTAATAATCCGCTGCCAAGAGGAGTATTATTAGCATCATTATCTGTAAGAACATGTCCCACAGCGATTGTTGTCAGCCAAGGAAGATCGTCATCAACACGATTGAAGTTATCATCAACCCAGAAGTTATCTGATCTCTGTGCCAACAAGCTGAAGCTCATCGTAAAAATAATAGCTATTGCAAAAAATATCTTTTTCATGATTGTATGCTTTTTTTGATTGTCCTTTATTAACTTCCTGGCGGCCGTCATTAATGCCCTTAAAGCCATTAATGCCATTAACGCCCTTAATGCCGGCCGCGCCTTTACTATCTCACTACTATCTTCTGTGTTTTCTCATTCAGTTTAAAAATATAAACTCCTGTTGCGTTGACGTTAACCGTCTCCACACCGTTGATGCGTTGGGTTTTCACCATGCGTCCCATCACATCGAACACCTGCAGTTCACCTTCGCCGTAAACCACTATATCCGATTCGCTTTGGTATGCGAAAATGTCGTTGTTGGCATTACCCGAGGTATAGTTGAGGCGGACGATAAATCGTGCGTCGGTGTCTTTAGGCGAGGCGATAAACGAATACACTTCATCGGCAAGCATGTCGATATCCTTGCCTGTGAGGCGGTCGATAACATGCAGATAGCTGAAATCGCCTGAAGTCTTGTATCTCAAAGTATATTTGCCTGTTGTCTTGGCCTTGAAGTTCAGGTTAAACGATTTGATACCATCGCTCATCGTGGCAACCGCGTAATCTTCACCATTCTGATTGATATAAATCATCGGGATGTCAGGATTACGGTGACTTATCTTATCCAATCCATAACCATCGTTAAATACGGCATATGTCGCATCTTCGTACTCGCTGTTTGCCACGCTGAATTGGATGTATTCGTCGTTTGCTCTTGATTTTGATTTTGGAGCGATATTGCTTATTGTGAGATTACCATCGGTTATTGCTTTTACAAGAAGGCCTTCTCCCATTTTTATCAACGAACCGTCGGCTTCTGGTTTAGTAGTCCATCCTCCGTTATTTGCCAACTGGTAATAACCTTCCGCAAGCAATTCTTCTTTACCATTATTTATTGCGCAATCGTCGCCTGTACCTTTGATGATATCGTGAGTATACGGGTTTCCGATAAGATTCCAGCCTTCGTACAATTTAATATCCACATCGCCAGTTATCATATCGCCATTAGATTCCTCGACAAAAGATTTGGCATTACGGTAAAGATAACCTCTGCCGTTTTCAAGAGTTGTAAACTCAGGATGAGCTACATAAGTCTGCCACGGGAATTCTTGATTTGTCGCGTCAAAGCGCATCAAGTCGAAGTTATACGGCTGTGAGACAGCTGTGATAAGGTTTGTGTTGTGCAACAGATTTGGATTGCTCACCGGTGACGATATAGTGTACCAGCCGTAGGTCTCATTATTACTTGTTGTTGCTGAAGTTATGTTTTTCAACACAGTAACTTTAACAGGATCTCCTTTATAAACAAGTTGTCCGTCGTGCTGTGTTGTATTTTCTTTCGTTTGATCGATGAATATTGCTGCTCGTGATGATTCGAAAACTATATTGTCCTCGTCTTTTAAAGTTTGTGGTACGTTAACAATTATTGGTGCATCTATAGTATATGTTTTTTTCTCACTGTTATAATGGCAATAAGGATCATTATTCCAATCAACAACATCCCAATATTTTGTTTTTTGTAATTCTAATTCATTACCACTCTTAACGAACCAATACAATTTAAAATTATCACTTCTAAAATTTGATTCGGCGGCTTTGTATTTAGTGAATCCCGATGTTATATTTGATTCCTCCTCTCCTGCTCTTGAAACGCCAATTAATGCGTCTTTGTCAAGCGTACCGGTAATGTTAACTATACCCGACGTACTTTCAAAGTACACATTAGGCATTATTGCAGAACCTATATTATCGTCAATGATTGTTTTCCCTTTAACCTTTAATGTCCTAGTATCTTTTATACATACACCTCCGATTGTATAACTGGCATTATTTGTTATTTCAGTATTATCAAGTTCTACAGAGCCACTATACACGAATATACCGCCACCGCCAGTCGCACCAGCAGCATTGTTTCCATCACCCAAAGCTGAATTATGTTTAATCACACAATTATTAACTTTGACTGTTCCACTATTTATGAAAATACCACCGCCTCTCCATAACGCATTATTATCTATTATGTAGCAATTATTTAAGGTTGCATTGCAGTCAAAAAATAGTCCTCCGCCATCGGCAACATCTACCTCGTTGCTTAAGCCAAGATCTAATTCTGTATTATTCCTAATGCTGCAATAGTTAAATACAATAGACTTAGAGTTTTTCGTTCTGACTCCGCCGCCTTTACTTTGGGCAACGTTATTAGCTATGAGAGTTCTGTTTACTACAAGCGTGCCGCCCTGAGTATTTACGCCACTGCCGCCGCCATCACCACGATTGTCAATAAGCCTACAGTCATTAATTGTTGTATTACCCCTAGTGTAAATACAAGTACCAGTGCCAAAAAATTTAGCGGTTTTTGAAGGATAACTACGTTCTGACTTGTTTCTCGTCATTGTCACATTATTCACTGTCAGTGTTCCATCTTGGTCGACATGAATTCCGCCGCCGTCACCTCTGCTATTACCTTTTTCAAGACCCTTAATATTACCACCTGTTATCACACCAGGGCCGTTTATTATTAGCGTTGCGTTTGCTTCAACACTTAGTACATAACCATAATTAATACCAACTTCCTGATCAAACAGATTTCTGTCCAATGTATATCCGTTAAGATTTAAGGTCACTGTTGCGTCTGATTGATTAAATACCAAAGCATCATCGGATTTTGCTACTGCTTTATAATCTGTATCTAAAGTTATTGTAACGGAGCTTGTAATGTTATCTATTTCACCTTTTAAAATTTCCCAGCTACCACTCTCTTTAAAAGGCGTAAAATCAATATCGGCAATACTTTTGCTACCAGCATAATCACCTATACCTAAAATCTTGTGTTTTTCTGTATCTATCGTATAATCAATACCATGATGCAGTATTTTTCCGTAATACTTCACTGGAATTGTTCCCAAATAAGCAATTTTTGTATCTAATGTTGGTACGGCAGTTGCATCAGGGATATAAAACGTACCGTGATGTTTGTCTACGTATTTTTTCAAAATCACATTAGTAGGCAATTCTTCTTGAGAGGCTAGTGTTCCTTGCCCATCTTCATAAAGTCGGTGAATGCAGTAAGCGGTTCCCCAACCAGTTTTCGGATCGACTGTCTTTGGCAGATGGAATGTACCGAAAATAGTTTCTGCTTTATTCTCAATTTCTTTGTGAGCCTGTGTGCAGTTTGTGTATGTCACATAAACCTCGTCTTCTTCTTTCCATGCCTCAATTAAACCCACGAATCCTGCGCAGTTGTTGGCGTCTCCTGTAAAACTTCCTTCAAAAACACAGTTTTCGAATTCAAGATTAGCGCAACTCAGCCAGCCTACCAAGCCTCCATGATGTGGCTCTTCCTTTGCCTTTCCCTCGGCTTTGCGTATAATCTCCACTCGGCTGGTGCAGTTTGTCAATTTAACCGGAACATTGTCATCGTCTTCATCCTCGATACATCCTACTATACCGCCATAATATTTATATCCTCCTGATATGGTGCCTTCCACTGTAAGGTTGCTGAAACTCGAAGCATTAACCCATCCGAACGGAGCGACAAAATCATGTTCCTGTGTCAGTTCAACAAAAAGCGTATGCCAGTCGCCGTCAAAGTTGCCGTCGAATTTATAACCTTCATAATCATATATATTATTAGGATCTCCGCCTTCTTTTAATATACAAGTTCCGACTATCTCACCCACCGGCTTTTCCTCACTACCGATATCACGACCCAGTTTAATATATTCATCTGTATATGTATAGCCGTTATTAACGCTCTCTGCAAAATTATTCCAGTCTTCAACTGTCAGAATCACGTATGGGTCGCACTGCATTCCTGTGCCACCGCCAGAAAAATCAGCAGGAGCCGGAGTTTGTCCAAAAGACACAAAGGTGATTAAAAAGAAAATTACAGAAAAAACAAGGTGTACATTGTGTTTTACAATCTTCATAAAAATCTGTTTTGAATCGGATTGCAAAAATACTAATAAAATCAATACATTGCACTATTTTTGTGCATTTTTTTAAAAAAAAGTAAAAACGTTTACTAAAGATGTCATTCCGAGCTTGTCGAGACCTGAGCTTGCGAAAGCATTCACCTCTGGTGAATAAATCTACAGCATTTGAACGCTCCGGAGCATTTGTTTGCTGTAGATTTCTCCACTACGCCTGGCGGCTTCGGTCGAAATGACAGTTTATTTCTTACGGCGTTTCGTCATCGCGTAACCCGCTCCTAGCGCTGTCATTATCAGCAATCCGCTGCCGAGAGGGCTGTTTTGTTCGGTGATAAGGTATCCCACGGCGCCCCATGGAATATCAGGCTGGTTGGTGCCGGTACGCCCCATATCCCAATCTGTCACAAAAGCGTCGGTCGACTGTGCGCTGGCGCCCAGAGTCATCATTACTGCGAATAATATGGCAAATAATATCTTCTTCATGACCATTCCTCCTTATCTCACGACAATTTTTTGCGTTTTGACATCCTCTCCGGCAAGTCTCAGGATATAAACTCCTTTGGCTGCCACGCTGATACGCTCAACGCCATTCAAACGCTTATTGACTATCATTCTTCCTGCCACGTCGAACATCTGCAGATGGCCTTCGCCTGTCACCAGGATATCTTCTCCCTCCTGATATGCGAAGGTGCCGCTGCCATCGACGTTGTAATTTGGTTTATATTTCAGATTCACCACGAAA
>JAFYNO010000128.1 GCA_017549705.1 Bacteroidales bacterium
GCTTCGAGCATGTTCTTGAAGGTCTTGTTGTCGATAACCTCTGCTGGCATCTCGGCTGCTTCCATAGAGATGGCGAGATCTGGTTCTGTCTCAGCATATTGTTCTTTTGTAGCTGTGTTGTATTCCTCGACGAACTTCTTCATCTTCTCGGCTTTGTCGGCTGGGACGACCACTGTGGCGAACGACTCTCTTGGGATTGCGTTACGCAAGCTGCCTCCGTTGATAGTGGCGAGGCGCACTCCGAACTTCTGTGCTGTCATGATCAGCAGGGTGTTCATGAGTTTGTTGGCATTGCCTCTTCCGAGGTTGATGTCCATGCCTGAGTGACCGCCTTTCAAGCCTTTGACAATCAGTTGGAAAGCTGCCATTCCGTCGGCTACTTTTTCCATCTTAGGTGTCCAGTAGGCGTTGGTGTCGATGCCGCCGGCGCAACCCACGTAGAGCTCGCCTTCGGTCTCTGAGTCCATGTTGAGGAGGATGTCGCCTTTGAGGAATCCAGGAGCGAGCTTGTTGGCGCCCGTCATGCCTGTCTCTTCGTCGATGGTGAAGAGGCCTTCGATAGGTCCGTGCTCGAGGGTCTTGGAAGCGAGAACGCCCATAGCTGCTGCTGCTCCGAGGCCGTCGTCAGCGCCGAGAGTGGTGCCTTTAGCGCGCACCCAACCGTTGTCGACGTAAGTCTCGATAGGGTCTTTCTCAAAATCATGGACGGTGTCGGCGTTCTTCTGTGGCACCATGTCGAGGTGAGCCTGCAGGATGACGCCCTTGCGGTTCTCGTAACCTGGCGTTGCTGGCTTGCGGATGATGACGTTGCCGGCTTCGTCGACGATGGTCTCAAGACCGAGGTCCTCACCGAATTTCTTCATGAAAGCGATAACCTGTGCTTCCTTCTTCGATGGGCGAGGGATGCGTGTCAGGCTGTAGAAGTTTTCAAATACTTCTTTTGGTTGTAATTCGTTAATTGCCATTGTGTTATATTTTTGATTGTTTATTTGTTTTTGATAAAATTCTCAATTTTCTCATAGCCCCAGATGCTCTCCATGCTCTTCAGCGAGTCTTCAACCTTCTGGGTTTTATGTGCTTCCATATTACGTTGGATGAAGATGCAGTCGGAGAGTTTGCAGCCGTTGCAAACGATGTCTTCGGCCAATGCGTCGCATGATGGAGCTCCGCATATTCCGCAGTCGATCTGAGGCAGCTGGCGTTCCAACTCTTTGATTTTGTTCATCTTCTCGAGAGCCTTGCTGATGTCGGGGTCGAGGCTGATGGAACGTGGCTCCACCTCGTCGACGCTGATGTTCTCCATCAGGTAGTCGTGTTCGTCTTCGACTTCTTTAGCGCGTGTCAGCTCGCCGCGGCGTTCTTTGCCTGCCACGTAACGGGCACGGTTGAACATTCGCTCGCAGGTGAGGAATCGGTTGTTATAGGTGAGGATGCCACCCGGACAGCTCTGGTCGCAGGCGCGCAGCTCGAGGAAGTCGACACCCTCGACCTCGTCGTTTTCAACCTTTTCAAGGAATTCGATGACGTTGTCGATGCCGTCGATTGACAGCGAATGCTCGGCTATTGAGAGTCGGCGTTCGCCGTTGGTCAGTGATGTGAGGAT
This sequence comes from Bacteroidales bacterium, assembly GCA_017549705.1. Lineage (GTDB taxonomy): Bacteria > Bacteroidota > Bacteroidia > Bacteroidales > F082 > Limimorpha. The sequence goes on from JAFYNO010000128.1 coordinate 1,604, forward strand.
GCTGTCGGATGTGAGCTGAGCGATAGGCAGCTTCACCTCTTTATAGTCGTGACCTTGCTCTTTTATCTTCTTGTAGACGCGGTTATATAGCGAGTCCATGTTGATGACGCCGTCGACGCTTGATTTCTCTTCGCCGACAGGGCTTTTCACTGCTGCTATCTTCGCTGCGCATGGCGTCACATAAAACACTCCGATGTCTTCCTGGCGCCAGCCGTCTTTCTCTAGTTTACGTCTGATATACATTGCCGTGATGTCGAGCGGTGCTTTGACAGGCATGATGTTTTCCACCAGTCCGGGGAACTTCACCTGTATCAGGCGGACGATGGCGGGGCAGAAGGAGGAGATGAGCGGTTTGTTGTTGCCTTCGCGCTCCAGCTGGTTCTTTTTCTCTGTGTATAAAGGCGTTGTTATCTCCGTCTCGATGACGTGTTGGAAGCCTATCTCGTTGAGGATGGCATAGATTCGCGACACGCTGATGTCGTCTTTGAACTGGCCGAGGAAGACCGCGGGCACAAGTGCGACGCGGCAAGGGTATTTGAAGATCTCCTCGAAGTCGTCTTGTTTGACGAACACGGCTTTATGTGGACAAGCGATGAAGCAGTTTCCGCAGTCGATGCAGCGGTTTTCGTTGATTTGCGCTTTGCCGTCGCGCACGCGGATAGCCTCGGTGGGGCACACCCTCATGCAGTGCGAGCAGCCTTCGCAAACGTTTTCGTTTATCTGTAGTGCGTGAAAAAATGCCATAATCCTAATTTTTACGATAAATTAACTTCCATTTCAACGGTGGTGCCAACGCCCACTGTTGATTGCACGTTGAGTCTGTCGACGTTTTTCTTGATGTTTGGCAGTCCCATGCCGGCGCCGAATCCCATGTTACGGACCTCAGGCGAGGCGGTGCTGTTGCCTTCCTGCATAGCCCAGTCGATGTCGGGGATGCCTGGTCCTTTGTCGATGACGCGGACGAGGATCTTGCCAGCGTCGATGTCGGCGGTGACCACACCGCCGTAGGCATGCGCGATAGCGTTGACTTCGGCCTCGTAGAGGGCGACAACGACGCGTTTCACAATCGACGGGTTCACGTTGAGCTGCTTGAGCGTCTTTTTTATCGAACTCGATGCTGAGCCTGCGTTGACGAAATCGCCTTCAACTACTGTATATTCCAAATGCATAGTTAATAGTTTTCAAAAAGTTAATAAATTGGTTTGAGACCGGCAGCCCAGAGCAGACCACAAGCCTTGAACATCGAGTATTCGCATTCCATGAGAACCATGCCCTCATCTTCAGCGAGCTCAATCATCTCTTCTGTTGGTTTCTTCTTCCTGACGAACACTATGATGTCGAGGTTACCCATCTCGGCAGTGCGGATGGTCTGCATGGTGCAGAGTCCGGTGACAATCATCGGGAAGTTGTCGCCTAAGGTCAGGATGTCGGACATGAGGTCGCTGGCGAAGACTTTATCCTGCTCCTCGTCTAATCTATCCTGACCGCAAACCACCTTGGCGTTCAATACTTTAGCAATTTCACTTAATTTCATTTTATTTATTGTTATCTGTTATCTATTATCTTTATTTCGGTCGCCTTACGGCTCAAAATCTTAAAAAAATCTATTCAAAAATCTTAAAAAATGTTCTTTCAAACTTTCAACTTTTAACTTCAAAGATTTCTCCACTCCGCTTCGCTTCGGTCGAAATGACGGGAAGGGGATTATTCATTATAATGTATTTCTTCTAGGTTTTCCTGAATCATTTCCTTCAGGTATTTCATGATGTTAATGTCATTCATTGACATTCCGTCGAGGGCTTCCTTGATCTCATCGGTGTCGAACACGAACTCGCCGTCGTCGGTGATGTGTTTGTAGATGAAATGGATGTCTTCGTGGGCGGCGAACAGCATCACAAGGGTGCCGGCGAGGTCGCCCATCGGCGGACGGTCGATGTTGTCGTGCTGGAACCAGAAGTTCAAGACGGTGCCTTTGCCCACCTCGCTCTCAATTTTCATGCCGCCACCGCAATTCTCGGTGTTCATCTTAATCAAAGGTAAACCCAACCCGACTTTACGTGTTGTGCGCGACGTTGTCCACGGGTCGGTGACCTTTGCCAGAAACTCCGGCGTCATGCCTTTGCCGTTGTCCTTGATGGTGAAGGCGTAGATGTTGTCCTTCAGGCTGTCGCGAATAGTCAGCTCGACGAGGGTGGAGTTGGCTGCGGTGGAGTTCTCCATCAGGTCATATACGTGTAATGCTAGTTCTTTCATCCGAATAAAAGTTGTAGTTTTTCATTAGGTTCAGTGTCGACGTAGCGGCCGTCTTCGCCCTTGAGTGTCTTGCGGAACTCGTCGAAGGTGAGGTCGTACATATGGAATACGCAGTGCACCTCGCCGATGATATGCAGGAAGTGCGCATCGCTGCTCTTGGTGAACATGAACTTCTTCAAATATGCGAATTTCTTCAGGAAGTCAGGCTTGGTGACGTGCTTTGAGATCTCCAGCGCATCGGCTTTGATGTCAGGCGGGATGAAACCCAGCTGCGACATCAATGAAGATGCTGGCTTGTTGACGTGCGCCGGCACGAACAGACCGCCAATCTCGTGCACCTTGTCGTATAGAGTATCGAGGTCGCAGTCGAGAGCCGACCAGAGTAGCCATTCTTCTTCGCCGACGACTTCCTCGTCTTTGTCGACGATGAGCTGGTAGCCGAACTTCTCTTCATCGAGAGGGATGTGCGGCAGATGCTCGTCGAGGAACTCCTGGAACTTATCGAGCTGCTCGTCGTTCTCGAAGTAGGCGAGGGCATGAGCCTCTTCCTGTGTGGTTATCTCCACGCCTCCGATGACGAATACGCCCATCTCGCGCCCGATCTGCTGTGCTACTTTCACCTGTCGTGTGGTGTTATGGTCGCAGATGGCAATCATGTCGAGATGCAGCTTCTTCGCCTGTTCCACGATGGCAGTGGGCGACATATAGATGTCGCCGCACGGCGAGAGCACCGTGTGAATGTGAAGGTCAGCCCGATATTTTTTAAGTTCCGGCAATTATTTATTGTTTAAAAGGTTGTAAACCAAACCTGCGATTTCGAATGTCGGCAGTGATGTCTGGAGAATCGGCAGTTCTTCCTCATTTGCCTGGTTGATGGTGTCTTCGTTGGCACCGAGGTCTTTGACGAGGATGATGCAGGACATCTCTTTGAGGGATGCGACAGCCATCACGTTTTTGTGAGTCTGGAGGGTGATCCAGATGTTGCCTTCCTGTGCGTTGCCCATCACGTCGCTGAGGAGGTCGGAAATATAGCAGCCGTCGATTTCGCGGTCGAGGCCGTTTTTGCCTGCGAGGACTTTAAGTCCCAGTTTGTCAACTAATTCTTGTACTTTCATTTTTATTAGTGATGATTAAAATTTATCGAATAAGGACTGCAAATATACGAAATTATTTACGATAGTGCAAATTTTGAAAAAAATCTTTTATCTTTGCACCATGATTTACCTGATTCTCGCAATATTATTTTCAACTGGCGTCTTCGTCGCGATGCGGCTCTTTGAACGCTTCGGGCTTGATAATCATCAGGCTTTGATGTGGAACTATGTGTTCGCTTCGGCTACGGGCTTTATTGTCTGCGATAAATTCGACACCTTGCCGGAACTGGTCGCTGAGCCGTGGTTTGGACTCTCAATCCTTACTGGATTCTGGTTTATCTTCACCTACTTATTAATGACTGCATCCACGCAGCGCTCGGGTGTCACGGTGACGTCGTTGTCGAGCAAGCTGTCGGTGGTGCTGCCTACGTTGGCAGGTGTGGTGTTATTCAGTGAGACTTTGAATTTCGTTGCGACGATGGGAATAGTGCTGGCGTTGGTGGCGTTGGTGCTGGTCGTCGGAGGCAAGAAAAATAACGTCAAGACGAAGGGAAACGGATGGATTGTAACATTATTACCCGTTTTTATTTTCTTTGGCACAGGCACCGGCGATATCCTGATGAAGATTACCGAGCAGCAGAACACCGTTGGCAACCTCGGTTTCATGATTGCCTTCATCTATTTCGTGGCGCTGATTTTTGGAATAATAATAGTCGTTTGGGACATCGCAAGAGGCAAGTCGAGGTGGCAGTGGAAGAGCGCTGCAGGCGGCATCATGCTTGGCGTAATAAACTATTTCTCAACGTTTTGCGTGTATAACTCAATGCGCTGTTTCGACAACGTGGTGCTGTTCCCGATCTATAACATCGGCGTGGTGAGCCTCACCGCCATCGTGGGCTGGCTGCTCTTCAAAGAGAAGCTCACATGGAAGAATTATCTCGGTCTCGGCATAGCCATCATCGCTGTTATTTTAATCACGTTCAAACCATAAATTTAGGCCTAATTTTCATTAAGAATTTTTGTCGGAAGTCGAAATAAAAGTGTTATCTTTGCACCGCAATTCGACGGACAGAATGCCTGATACAATCATCATACGAAAAGGTCTCGATCTGCCAATAGGCGGAGCGGCGGAGAAGTATGTCACGGATAGACGCGACATCACGACATACGCTGTGAAACCTACTGATTTTGTTGGTCTGACGCCAAAGATGATGGTTGCGGAAGGCGACGTTGTCAAAGTGGGCGACGCGCTGTTTTGTGACAAAAACGATGAGCGCATCAGATTCACTTCGCCCGTCAGAGGAGTGGTAAAGGCTGTGGTGAGAGGCGAGAAGAGAAGGATTCTTGAAGTTGTGGTGGAGTCAGATGGTAAGTCGGAAGCCTCTGAGCACTATGAGGTCTCAGAGAACTCCGAAGATCTTAAAAAAACAATGCTTCGTTGCGGCCTCTGGACGATGCTTCGTCAGCGGCCGTTTGGCATTGTGGCTAACCCTGACGACGAGCCTAAGGCCATCTTCGTGAGCGCCTTCAGCAGCGCTCCGCTGGCTCCAGACTACGATTTCATCATGCAGGGCAGGGAAGAGTATCTTAAAAAAGGTCTCGAGGCGTTGACGAAATTGACAAAGGGGAAGGTGAATGTAAGTTTTAGACGCGAGACACAAGACACGGGACATGAGACGTGGGACATAGGACAACTCCAAACTCATTTTGTGAAGGGTCCACATCCGGCGGGAAATATCGGCACACAGATCAACCATATCGACCCTATTAATAAAGGTGATATCGTGTGGACGATGAACCTTCAGGATGTGGCGGTGCTTGGCGAGCTCGTCAGCACTGGCGTTTATAATCCGGAGAAGGTGATTGCGGTGGCTGGACCTAACGTCGAGAAGCCTCAATATTATAAGGTGAAAGCAGGCGCTTGCCTCAAAGATATCAAAGTAAAAGAACACAGCCGTGTCATCTCCGGCGATGTGCTGAGCGGCACGCAGATAGCTCCAGACGGCTTCATCGGCGCCTACGACGACCTGGTGAGCGTCATCCCGGAAGGCGACTACTACGACTTCATGGGCTGGCTGATGCCGGGAGTCAAGAAATACAGTTTTTCAAGGACGTTTTTGAGCGGATTCTTGCCAAAGTTGCTGACGTGGAAGTTCGACACCAACACCCATGGCGACGTGCGACCTTTAGTGTTTACTGGCAACTTTGAGCGAGTGTTTCCGTTCGACATTTATCCTACTCAGCTCATCAAAGCGTGCATCATTGGCGACATCGAGTTGATGGAGAACCTCGGCATCTATGAGGTGGAGCCTGAAGACTTCGCCTTGTGTGAGTTTGTCGATGTTTCAAAGACCGATATCCAGGCTATCATCCGAAATGCTTTGGAATCATTAAGAAAGGAGAATGCGTGATGAGGTGGCTTGAGAACTGGTTTGAGAGGCATGAGCCGAAGGGCAGATGGTCGTGGATGGAGAGCACTTACGACGCTTTCCGCACGTTTGCTTTCGCACCTAACAGGGTGACAAACAGCGGCTGCCATGTGCGCGACGCCGTCGATTTGAAACGTGCCATGATAACGGTGGTCATCGCCCTGATTCCAGCGATGCTGTTCGGGATGTGGAACATCGGATATCAGAGTCTGCACGCCGGATTCTGGCAAAACTTCTGGTTTGGATTTTTACGTATGCTTCCGATGCTGGCGGTGAGCTACATCGTGGGCTTGTCGATAGAGTTTACCTTTGCGCAGATACGTCATCATCAGGTCAACGAGGGCTATCTCGTGACTGGATTCCTCATCCCGATGATAGTGCCGGTCACCACGCCGTTGTGGCAGCTCGCCATAGCGGTGGCTTTCGCTGTGCTCATCGGCAAAGAGGTGTTTGGAGGCACCGGGATGAACTTCCTTAACCCGGCCTTGGTGGCACGCGCCTTCCTGTTCTTCTCATATCCTACGAGGATGTCGGGCGACAGTGTGTGGGTCGCCGCCGACCTCTGGGGCACCGACGGTATCACCAGCGCGACGCCATTGGCAGAGCTGGCAGCAGGGATGAAACCTACAGCATCGGCATTGGATATGTTCATCGGGACAATACCAGGCTCAACGTGCGAAACATCGGTGATAGCGATATTGATTGGCGCCGCGATATTATTAATGACAGGAATTGCAAGTTGGAGAATAATATTATCTGTAATGATTGGTGGCGGTTTAATGGGATTAGTGTTAAATTATGATTGTCAGATACCATTTTATTACCATTATCTCATGGGCGGCTTCATGTTCGGCGCGGTCTTCATGGCCACCGACCCTGTGACGGCAGCTCAAACCAACATCGGCAAATGGATCTACGGTCTGCTGATCGGCGCCTTCGCCGTGATGCTGCGTGTCATCAACCTGGCATACCCTGAAGGCATGATGCTCAGCATATTATTGATGAACTGTTTCGCCCCGCTCATCGACCATTGTGTGGTGGCACAAAATATTAGGAGACGTAAGAGAAGATGAGACGCGACATCAACAGCAACGGTTATATCTTCCTGTATTCCACGGTGTTGGTGGTCGTGGTGGCGGTGTTGCTTTCGGCGGCGGCGATATGGCTGCAGCCTTATCAGCAGCGCAACAAGGATAACGAGAAGCGCGTCATGATACTGTCGGCGGCTGGTGTCAATGACGACGGCAAGATTGACTTCATAGATGGCGAGATGCCTGTGTATGTCGTCAACGACAGCATCACGGTGCTCCCGATGAAAGGCAACGGTCTCTGGGGTCCGATTTGGGGCTATCTCGCGATAAGTCCTGACGGCGAGAGAGTTATCGGCGCTGTCTTTGACCATAAGTCGGAGACGCCAGGCCTGGGAGGGGAAATCACCACCAAGAAGTTCCAGAGTCAGTTTGAAGGAAAAGATTTTTATAAAAACGGAGAGATGAATCCGGTTGAGGTCGACGCCATTTCCGGCGCCACAAAGACCTCGAACGGCGTGAAAGATATGATTGACAACACGATGCGGAAGTATCGCGGATATTTTGAGAAGAGATGAACCTGAAGAAACTCGTCATAGAACCTTTGCGTAAGGCCAACCCGGTGACAGTGCTGGTGCTGGGCATCTGCTCATGCCTCGCCGTGACGGCGAAGCTAGAGCCTGCCTTGGTGATGGGTGCCTCCGTGACGGTGGTGACAGCGTTCTCGAACCTCATCATCTCGCTGCTGCGAAAGGGGATACCGTCAAGGATAAGAATCATAGTGCAACTGGTGGTAGTAGCCACCTTGGTGATTCTCATCGACCAGTTTTTGAAGGCGTTTGCTTACGATGTCAGCAAGCAGCTGTCGGTATATGTGGGACTCATCATCACCAACTGCATCATCATGGGACGACTGGAGGCCTTCGCGTTGTCGCACGGCCCGATAGAGTCGTTTATGGACGGACTCGGCAACGGCTTCGGATACAGCCTGATACTCATCATCGTGGCGTTCTTCAGAGAGCTGCTGGGCTCGGGCACGCTGCTCGGCTATCAGGTGATACCGCAGTCATTATACGACGCCGGATATCAGAACAACGGACTGATGATACTGCCTCCGATGGCGCTTATTATCGTTGGAATTGTCATCTGGATAACGAATAAAGACAACCAAAACAAATGATTATGGAGCTTTTTAACCTATTTGTAAAATCGGTCTTCGTCGACAACATGATTTTCGCCTTTTTCCTGGGCATGTGCTCATATTTGGCGGTGTCGAAGAAGGTGAAGACGAGCGCCGGCCTGGGTGTAGCGGTCACTTTTGTGTTGCTCATCACCGTGCCGGTGAACTATCTCATCGACAAATACCTTCTCTCGGCCGGCGCGTTGGCGTGGATTAGTCCTAGATTTGAGGCCGTCGACTTGAGCTATCTGACGTTTATCATATTCATCGCCATCATCGCTGCCATAGTGCAGATCCTGGAGATGGTGATTGAGAAATACAGTCCGGCGTTGTATTCTGCGCTGGGCATCTTCCTTCCTCTGATAGCAGTGAACTGCGCCATCTTAGGCTGTTCGCTTTTCATGCAGGAACGCGGTTTTGAGAACGTGGGCGAGGCTGCTGTGTTTGGACTAGGCTCCGGATTAGGCTGGCTGCTCGCCATCGTGACCATCGCCGCAATTAGAGAGAAGCTGCGCTATTCGAAGATACCGAAAGCCCTCGACGGCGTCGGCATAGCGTTTATAATAACAGGATTGATGGCCATCGCTTTTATGGCGTTTATGGGAATAAAAATATGAAATGATGATTACAATTGATGATATAAAAGACACGGGACGTGGGACACGAGACACGAGTTTTTTGTCTCACGTCTCGAAGTCTCGTGTCTCGCGTCAAAAAATAGCCAATGATAAATAAAATAACCATATTACTCAGCGTTATCGTCTTCCTCGGGATTATCTTGCTTCTCGTGGTGGTGCTGCTTTGGGTGCGCGAAAAGCTCATGCCGAAAGGCGAGGTGAAGATCACCATCAACGACGATAAAGAGCTCACAGTGCCTACTGGCAACACCTTGATTTCCACCTTGGCGGAACAAAAGATATTCCTGCCGTCGGCCTGCGGAGGCAAAGGCTCATGCGGACAATGCAAATGCCGCGTGGTGGAGGGTGGTGGCACTATCTTGCCTACTGAAGAAGGCTTCTTCACCAGAAAACAGATACAAGACCACTGGCGTCTGGGCTGTCAGGTGAAAGTGAAAGAGAATATGAAAATCGTGGTGCCGCAGTCGATTCTTGATGTCAAAGAATACGAATGTACGGTGATTAGCAACCGCAATGTGGCGACGTTTATCAAAGAGTTTAAGGTGCAGCTGCCAGCCGGCGAGCACATGGATTTCATCCCTGGCTCGTACGCCCAGATCAAGATACCGAAATTCAATTTGAGATATTCCGATTTCGATAAGGAACTCATTGGCGATGAATATCTTCCGTCGTGGGAGAAGTTTAAGATGTTCGACCTGCGCTGCGTCAACAGCGAGCCGACGGTGCGAGCCTATTCGATGGCTAACTACCCGGCGGAGGGCGACGTCTTCATGCTCACGGTGCGCATCGCCACGCCGCCATTCAAGCCCGACCGCTCAGGCTTCATGAACGTCAATCCAGGCATCGCCTCGTCGTATATCTTCTCGTTGAAGACAGGAGACAAAGTCATGATGTCGGGGCCCTACGGCGAATTCCATGTGAAGGAACATTTGGACACGGGACACGGGACTGCGGGACACGAGACTCAACTCCCCGAGATGATTTGGGTGGGCGGTGGCGCCGGAATGGCGCCGTTGCGTGCGCAGATCATGCATATGACGAAGACGTTGAACGTCAGAGACCGCGAGATGCATTATTTCTATGGTGCTCGAGCCCTCAACGAGGTGTTTTACCTCGACGACTTCCGTCAGCTGGAGAAAGAGTTCTCAAACTTCCATTTCCATCTTGCCTTGGATCGTCCCGATCCTGCGGCAGATGCAGCGGGAGTGCCATACACAGCAGGCTTTGTGCATAACGTGATGTACGAGACATATCTGAAGAATCATCCGGCGCCCGAAGACGTCGAATATTATATGTGCGGTCCAGGCCCGATGAGCGCGGCGGTTGTCGATATGCTTGATAACCTCGGCGTGGCGAAGGAAAATATCATGTACGATGATTTTGGTGGCTAATAATAGTTTAAAGTTTAAAGTAGATAGTTTAAAGTTTTAATATGGGAATTGTTAAGATACATTCGATTTCGAAGAAGATTCTGGTGGCGCTGTTGGGCGTGTTTCTGAGCATCTTCTTGTTTTTCCATGCTGCGGCTAACATGTGCATTTTGAGGCATGACGGCGGCGTGTGGTATAACGATTTTTGCGATTTCATGGGCACCAATTATCTGGTGAAAGTCATGGAGGTCGTGCTGCTGGGCTCATTCATATGCCACATCATCCTGACGGTCTGGCTGACCATCGAAAACAAGATGGCGCGTCCGCAGGGCTATCACAAGCCACAGCGCTCGAAGACACACACAGGCTCGAAGCTGCAGGTGTGGACAGGTATCCTTATCTTGGCATGTCTTTTTTGTCATTTCATGGATTTTTATTTCGTGAAATTAGGATTAGTCGACGGCAACCTCAACTTCTACGATCAGGCGCATGAGAAGTTTCAGATAACACATATCGCAGTGGCTTATCTGGTGTTCTTTGTGGTGGTGTGGTTCCACATGCGTCACGGCTTTGCCGCGATGTTCCAGACGTTGGGACTATACAATTATAAATACGGTCGTGTCCTCGAGGTGCTTGGAGCCATTTACGCTTGGGTTGTCTGCCTGATGTTCGCCTCGGTGGTGATAGGGGTTTATTTTGGTTTTTAAATGACATGAGACGCGAGACAGCGAGACACGAGATGAAAAACTCGTGTACTGAGTCCCGAAGTCCCGAGTCAAAAAAATAATTATCATGATTCTTGATTCAAAAATTCCTGCAGGTCCGTTGGCTGAGAAATGGACCAATTATAAAGCCTCGCAGAAGCTGGTGAATCCGGCTAACAAACGCAAGCTCGACATCATCGTGGTAGGCACTGGATTGGCTGGAGCTTCGGCAGCTGCCTCGTTAGGCGCTTTGGGCTTCAATGTCGACATCTTCTGCATCCAAGACTCGCCACGCCGTGCGCATTCCATTGCGGCGCAAGGAGGTATCAATGCGGCGAAGAACTACCAGAACGACGGCGACAGCGTGGAGCGTCTGTTTCGCGACACCATCAAAGGTGGTGATTATAGAGCTCGAGAGGCTAACGTCTATCGTCTGGCTGAGGTCAGCAACGCCATCATCGACCAATGTGTGGCGCAGGGTGTGCCTTTTGCCCGCGACTACGGCGGACTGCTCGACAACCGTTCCTTCGGAGGCGCTCAGGTCAGCAGGACGTTCTATGCCAAAGGCCAGACCGGACAGCAGCTGTTGCTCGGTGCCTACGGCGCCTTGAGCCGCGAGATAGCACGTGGCACAGTGAAGCTGCATACCCGCTGCGAGATGATGGACCTCGTGGTTGTCGACGGAAGGGCAAGAGGCATCATCACAAGAGACCTTGTCACCGGAAGGCTGCAACGCCACGCCGCGCATGCTGTGGTGCTGGCAACAGGAGGCTACGGTAACATATATTATCTGTCAACCAACGCGATGAACAGCAACGGCAGCGCGGCGTGGGTGTGCCACCGCAAAGGAGCGGCGTTCGCCAACCCGTGCTACGTACAGATACACCCGACATGCATCCCGGTGCACGGCGACTATCAGTCGAAGCTCACGCTGATGAGCGAGTCGCTGCGTAACGACGGCCGCATCTGGGTGCCGAAGAAGAAAGAAGACGCCGAGGCTATCCGCGCAGGCAAACTTAAACCGACAGCTATTGCTGAAGAAGACAGAGACTACTACCTCGAGCGTCGCTATCCGGCATTCGGCAACCTTGTGCCTCGTGACGTGGCATCAAGAGCCGCTAAGGAACGCTGCGACGCCGGCTATGGCGTTGGCACAGGATATGCGGTATATCTCGACTTCGCCGATGCTATCAAACGCCTTGGAAAAGACGCGGTGGAGCAGAAGTACGGCAACCTCTTCCAGATGTATCAGAAGATCACCGACGAGAACCCATACGAGACCCCGATGATGATATATCCTGCCATCCATTACACCATGGGCGGATTGTGGGTCGACTACGAGCTGCAGACCACCATCCCGGGACTGTTCGCCACAGGAGAAGCTAACTTCTCCGACCACGGCGCCAACCGCCTCGGCGCATCAGCTCTGATGCAAGGCCTCGCCGATGGATACTTCGTGCTGCCTTATACCTTACAAAACTATCTGGCAGATCAGATTAAGGTAGGAAAGATTTCAACAGAGACAAAAGAATTCGACGAAGCGGAAAACAACGTCAAACAACGTCTGGAACGTTTATTTAATAACTCTAAACTCTCAACTCTAAACTCTAAACTAAAAACCGTGGATTATTTCCATAAAAAATTAGGCAAGATAATGTGGGAATACTGCGGCATGGCTCGCAACACCGAGAGCCTGACGAAGGCGAAACAGCTTGTCGCGGAGTTGGAAGACGAGTTCTGGAAAGAAGTCAACGTGCCAGGCGGCATGGAGATGAACCCTGAGCTCGAGAAGGCATATCGGTTGGAAGATTATTTCGAGCTGGCGCAGCTCATCATCGACGACGCCATGCATCGTGAGGAGTCGTGCGGCGGACATTTCCGCACCGAGCATCAGACCGAGGACGGCGAGACGCTGCGTGACGACGAGAACTTCATGTACGTCGCCGCCTGGGATTATCAAGGCCACGGCAAGCCCGAGACCATGGAGAAAGAGCCTCTCAACTACGAATTTATCCAGATTGCAAAACGAAATTATAAATAGACACGAGACGCGAGACAGCGAGACACGAGACAAAAAACTCGTGTCCCGTGTCCCGAAGTCCCGCGTCAAAAAATATTGATCATGAGATTCATACTTCATATTTGGCGTCAGGAAAACGCCCACGTCAAAGGACATTTTGAGACGTATCCTATCGATAATATCTCGCCTGATTGTTCTTTCCTCGAGATGCTCGACATTTTGAACGAGAGCCTCATCAACGACCGCATAGCGCATCCGGTGTGCTTCGATAACGACTGTCGCGAGGGCATATGCGGAATGTGCGGCTTGTATATCAACGGCCGACCTCATGGCAACGACGACGGCATCACCACGTGCCAGCTTCATATGCGTAAGTTTAAGGATGGTGACGAGATCTGGATTGAGCCATGGCGCGCTAAGGCCTTCCCAGTCATCCGCGACCTCGTGGTCGACCGTTCGGCATTCGATAAGATCATACAGGCTGGAGGCTATATCAGCACCACCACTGGCGGTGTCCCTGATGCCAATGCCATACCTGTCAATAAACATAAGGCTGACATGGCGATGGACGCCGCAGCCTGCATAGGCTGCGGCGCCTGCGTGGCCGCTTGTAAGAACGCCTCGGCGATGCTCTTCGTGGGAGCTAAGGTGAGCCATCTGGCACTGCTTCCGCAAGGTAAGGTCGAGGCGATGGACAGAGTACGTAGCATGGTGGCTAAGATGGACGAACTCGGCTTCGGCAACTGCACCAACACCTACGCCTGCGAGGCAGAATGCCCTAAACTCATCAAACGACAGAACATCTCCAGACTTAACCGTCAATGGATAGGATCGTTATTTGGCCGTGATAAGAAATAGATTCTGATGAAGAAGAAGTTCGAGATAGAAGCACCGGGTGGAGCGACGAAAGTGTTGCTTCACACCTGCTGTGCGCCGTGCTCCTCAGCCATCATCGAATGCCTGATGCAGCACGGCATCACGCCGACAATCTTCTATTGCAACCCCAATATCTATCCTCTGGAGGAATATCTGATAAGAAAAAACGAATGCACGCGCTATGCCACCTCGCTCGGCTTGGAGATCGTCGACGATGACTATGACCATGAGAAATGGCGTTGTGAGATGACAGGATTAGAATCCGAGCCGGAGAGGGGAGGACGCTGTCTCAAGTGCTTCAAATACAGACTTTTACGCACAGCTCAATACGCTCACGAACACGGCTTTTCGGTCATCACGACGACCCTCGCCTCGAGCCGTTGGAAGAGTCTTGAGCAGATCGAGGAAGCCGGAAATTTTGCCGCCTCACGTTACCCCGACGTGACTTTCTGGGCACAAAATTGGCGCAAAGGTGGACTCAGTGAGAGACGCCTTGAAATCATCAAAGAATACGGTTTTTACAACCAAAAATATTGCGGTTGCGAGTTTTCGATGAGGACCGAAAATTAATTTTCTTAAATATTTTTTTATATATAAAACTTTCGTATATTTGCCAAACGGTAAAATACACCGGAAATATTGAAGAATTATTCATAAATCATTCATTAACATAATTTTACAAATATGGCAAAAGTAAAATCATTGGCAGAATTGAAGGCAATGAGAGAGAAATTACAGTCAAATCTCGACCTTCGTGAAAAGAGCAACAACCCTGACGCTATGGTTCAGATTAAAGTTGCTATGGCAACCTGCGGTATTGCCGCCGGCGCAAAACAGGTGATGGAACACATGATGGAGAAAGCCGACGAGTTGAAACTCGGTATCGTCTTCACACAGACAGGCTGCATGGGCTACTGCCACGCAGAACCTACCATCGAGGTGAAATGCCCGGGCAAAGACCCGATCGTCTTCGGTCACGTCGACAACAAACGTGCTGACGAAATCCTCACCAAGTATGTGATGAACAACGAACTCGTTGAAGGCATCATCCCGGTGAACTATGAGAAAATCTAATCATTCATTCTAAATTGGAGGACTTTATATGACAAAAATCAAAACGCACGTGCTTTGCTGCGGTGGTACCGGATGTAAGGCATCTGCAAGTGA
>JAFYNO010000129.1 GCA_017549705.1 Bacteroidales bacterium
AAATCTTGAAACATAGATTGATTTTGAGGTTGCAAAATTACAAAAAATATGCTATCTTTGCAGTGATTTTTTGTAAGATAATGAAAACGAGATATTTAATAGTTTTTCTTGTATTATTTTTAGCGTCTTGCACCTCCGAAAATGACGGTTTTACGCCTAAGGAAGTCGAAAGCTGGCCTGTCGTGAACGTCGATTCCATTTTCATAGATCTCGATAAGCCGATTCTTGAGAAAAAAGAGGCTCAAATCTACAAGACTTTACAGAATCTGAAGAAAAAGACCAATTTCAACGGCACTGTCTTATTCGCCGAAAAGGGTAGGATAGTCCTCGAAAAGTCGTATGGCGTCAAGGATTTGCGTATCCGTAAGGGCGAGATAGACGTTAAAGACGTGTTTCAGCTGAGCTCTGTCTCGAAAATGTTCACCGCCGAGGCCATCATGATTCTGAAAACCCGCGGATTGCTTGATTATGACGAAGATATCAGAACTTATCTCCCTGAGTTTCCTTACGAAGGTATCACCGTTAGGATGCTGCTGACGCACCGCTCGGGATTGTCGCGCTACGAGACACTGGCCGACAACAACTGGCCCGATAAGAAGGTGCCTTTCACCAACGAAGACATGATTCAGTATTATGTAAAATATAAGCCCAATCCATATTTCAAGCCCGACAACGGTTTCCATTATTGCAACGTGAATTACGCTTTGCTGGCGAGCATAGTGGAGCGCGTCTCCGGCAAGTCGTTTGTCGACTTTATGCGCGAAGAGGTGTTCGACGCCATCGGGATGCAGAGCTCGTATATCTACGACATGCCGACCGACACTCTGGTCTCGACCTACCTTCCGAACTGCGTCCAGGGCTATTATGTCGGCCGTCGTCGTCCGCGTCAGGCGCAAAACGAGTATCTCAACGGTGTGAAAGGCGATAAAATCATGTTTTCCAACGTCGGTGACATGTACCGTTTCAAGGTCGCCCTCGACTATGGATTGTTAGTGCCTGATAGCATTCAGGAAGAGGCGTTTAAGCCCGGAAGTCCTAAGTTTTCAAAGCGGAAAGACAACTACGGATTCGGCTGGCGCATCTCCCGAAAGTATCCCGACTGTTACTATCATTACGGCTGGTGGAAGGGCTACCGTTCGTTCTTTATGTTCGACAAAGTCAACGATCGCACCATCATCGTTCTCACCAACACCGACAAAGGTCCAAATTCCGATGTTTTCTGGAAGTTGTTGAAAGACAATACTTTACAACTTGCTCCGGCCTCCGTCAACATTTCTGAGATGGAGCTGGAAAACAACCTCAGATATCCTTATTCGTCATACCGACTCCGCTGACGGGCCAAGCACCACGAGTTTATAACCCACGGCGTGCACGTTCTCGAGGTACACGCAGTCGTCTTTGCGTAGCATCCGTCGCAGGCGGCCTATGTAAACGTCCATATTACGGGCATTGAAGTAGTTGTCGCTTTTCCACACGCGTTTCAGCGCCACCGACCGCTCGACAACACGGTTTTTGTATTCAAAAAGCAGAAAAAGAAGCTCTAACTCCTTCTTAGTCAGTTTCTT
The DNA here is from genome assembly GCA_017549705.1 of Bacteroidales bacterium. Taxonomy (GTDB): domain Bacteria; phylum Bacteroidota; class Bacteroidia; order Bacteroidales; family F082; genus Limimorpha. The sequence continues at coordinate 1,566 of JAFYNO010000129.1, forward strand.
TTCTTGTCCGTTGAAGATAAGAGTGTGATGTAATGTGTCGAGGGTATAGCCGCCGAACTTGTAGATGTGCAGCCGTTTTTCGTTGGTTTTAGCTCTGTTGGATATCGCCTGGATCCTCAAGCCGAGCTCTTCCATGCTGAACGGACGAGTGATGAAGTCGTCGGCACCGACGTTGAATCCTTTGATTACCTCGATTTGATGCGTCTCGGCGCCTAAAAATACAATCGGGATGTCACGGTTGCGTTTCTTAATTTCTCGAGCCAGGTCGTAGCCGTTGATAATTGGCAAATTGACATCAAGGAGGGCAAAGTCGAAGCGTTCCTTGCGAAAGCTCTGCAAAGCCTCTTCTCCGTCGAAACATAAGGCGACGGAATAACCACGGGTGACAAGGTAGTTTTTTGTGATTGAAGCAATTTCCTTGTCATGTTCTGCGAACAGAATTCTAAAAGTTTTGAACATAGTAATTAATTTTTTGCTTCACAAAATTAGAATACCGATATTTTTTTAAAAAATTTTAGACCTCTAAATCATTCATTATTAGTCATTTTTAACACAACTTGCATTTTTTTGGAAGAAATCTAAAAATTTTTTTACAATTTTTTTGCGCTGATATTAAAAAAAAGTTGTATTTTTGCAGTGCGTAACGATGTACATCCATAGTTACCCATCCGGGTAATTTACATTGTTCGTAAAAGGTTTCATAAATTTTGGTTTTTGGTTCTGGAGACCGTCCACGCTCAATGGACGGTCTCTTTTTTTGTGCATTTTTTAGCGATATTGAAGAAAAAATCGTATCTTCGCAAAAAATTAAAACCTCAAAAGTCATGACAGATATCAAAGTTGAATTAGGACATGCCAAAGGCTTTCCTGCTGATTATCAAGCGGATAAATATTTCAAGACCATCTATTCGCGCACAGGAGCCGGCAACGATTTCCTCGGATGGGTCAACCTTCCGTCGTCGATAACCCCCGATTTTATTAAGGATGTGAAGGCCAAGGCCGAAGAGCTCCGCAAGAAGTCGGAAGTGTTTGTGGTGGTGGGCATCGGCGGCTCATATCTCGGCGCACGCGCTGTCATCGAGGCGCTGTCGAACCATTTCGAGCATCTCGTCGACACTGGTAACCCGAAGATCATCTACGCAGGTCATAACATGAGTGAGGATTATATGTCGGATCTCATCAAACTTTTGGACAAGAAAGACTATTCGATGACTGTCATCTCGAAGTCGGGAACGACTACCGAACCCGCGGTGGCATTCAGGATTCTGAAGAACCATATCGAGAAGAAATATGGCAAGGCGGAGGCGAAGACGCGTATCGTGGCCATTACCGACAAGGCTAAGGGCGCGCTGAAGGTGCTGTCTGACAGTGAGGGTTATAAGACGTATGTGGTGCCTGACGATGTCGGCGGACGTTATTCTGTCTTGACACCTGTGGGCTTGCTGCCGATAGCAGTGGCAGGCGTCGATATAGTGAAACTCGTGGCTGGCGCTCAGCTGATGGAGAAGTATTGCGTTGATAATCAAAATAATAACAACGTTGCGGCACTATATGCTATGGCTCGTCA
>JAFYNO010000130.1 GCA_017549705.1 Bacteroidales bacterium
AGTAAAGGCGCGGCCGGCATTAAGGGCGTTAATGGCATTAATGGCTTTAAGGGCATTAATGACGGCCGCCAGGAAGTTAATAAAGGACAATCAAAAAAGCATACAATCATGAAAAAGATATTATTAGCAATAGCATTGGTTATTACGATGAGCTTCGGAGCTAAGGCTCAGTTCTTCGGATTATCGGACGGTTTCTTCAACGACTGGGGAGCTAGTGACGCTATCCGCACAACAGGATTCCTCCCAATCCTTCCAACCGTTCACGGCGACCTTAACGACCAGTCGGCAGCACCGCTGGGCAGCGGATTGCTGGTGCTCACAGCACTTGGTGCAGGATACGCGGTTTCTCGCAGACGCAAGAAATAGTGTAGAGTGTAGAGACGTCATACTATGGCGTCTCTACATTTTTTTGTAAAAGGAAGTTTCATAAAAAATTTAGGGACGAATGATAATTCGCCCCTACTTAAAACTTTAAACTTTTAAACTACTCTAAACTCTACACTCTCAACTCTAAACTTAAAAGTCTCCGTTAATCACCGCCATGGTGTGGATCAGATCTAACAGTTTGTTAGAATAACCGATCTCATTGTCATACCATGCGACGAGTTTCACGAAGGTGTCGGTCAACGGGATACCTGCCTTTGCGTCGAAGATCGAGGTGCGGGTGTCGCCGAGGAAATCGCTCGAGACCACTGCGTCTTCGGTGTATCCGAGGATACCCTTCAGCTCGTTCTCAGATGCTCTCTTGATCTCAGCGCAGATCTCATCGTAGGTGGCCGGCTTTGCGAGGTTGCAGGTGAGGTCGACAACTGACACATCCAAGGTAGGAACGCGCATCGACATACCGGTGAGCTTACCTTTCAATTCAGGGATAACCTTACCTACTGCCTTTGCTGCGCCTGTTGATGAAGGGATGATGTTGCCTGCTGCAGCACGACCGCCACGCCAGTCTTTCAATGAGTGACCGTCGATAGGTTTCTGTGAAGCTGTCGTCGAGTGCACTGTCGTCATCAAACCGCTGGCGATGCCCCATTTGTCGTTGATAACCTTAGCGAGAGGTGCCAAGCAGTTGGTAGTGCACGATGCGTTTGACACAACCTGAGTGCCTTTCACGTAAGTCTTGTCGTTGACACCGCAAACGAACATCGGGGTGTCGTCTTTTGAAGGACCTGCCAAGATGACATACTTAGCACCACAGTCGAGGTGCGGCTGCACAGCCTCCTTGGTGAGGAATTTTCCTGTGGAATCGATGACGTAATCCGCGCCATATTCGCCCCATTTCAGGCCAACTGGGTCACGGCTAACACTCACCGGGATTTCTTTTCCGTTGATAATCAGGGTGCTCTTCTCCAGATTGTACTCAATTGTTCCGTCAAACTGACCATGCATCGTGTCGTATCTCAGCATATAAGCCTGATAGTCGACAGGACATGTTCCGTTCATGTAAACGATTTCAACGTCGTCACGCTTCAGAGCGGCACGAAGCACCAAACGGCCGATTCGTCCGAGACCGTTGATACCTATTCTAATTTTCTTAGCCATGATAGTATTTTTTGTTAATAAAATTTCATGCTTTAATTGTTTTGCAAAGTTAGACACTATTTTTAAATAAAACAAACAAATTTCAATAATTTTTTTAAAAAATAAATTTTACCTGAAATATTGATAAAATTCGTATTTTTGCCGCAATTATTATTAGATTGGAGTAAATTGGTTTTACGATGGATAAGATTCGAAATTTTTGTATCATTGCTCATATAGATCACGGGAAAAGCACCTTGGCGGATAGACTCATCGAGCTCACTAACACCTTGACAAAGAAGGAGTTGGTCGACCAGGTCTTGGATGATATGGACCTGGAGCGCGAGCGCGGCATCACCATCAAGAGCCATGCCATCCAGATGAAATATGAGCACGAGGGCGAGGTTTACACCCTGAATCTTATCGATACTCCCGGTCACGTCGACTTTTCGTATGAAGTTTCTCGTTCAATAGCCGCTTGCGAAGGCGCATTGCTCGTCGTCGATGCATCACAAGGCATTCAGGCACAGACTATTAGCAACCTTTACATGGCTATCGACCACGACCTGGAAGTTATTCCAATTTTGAATAAAATCGATATGGAGAGCGCGCAGCCCGAGAAGGTTGAAGACCAGATTGTCGACCTCATCGGCTGCGATCGCGAGGATATTTTACGCTGTTCGGCCCGCACAGGCTTCGGAGTTCCGGAGATTTTGGAAGCCATCGTGAAACGCATCCCTGCCCCGAAAGGCGACCCCGACGCACCACTCCAAGCCTTGATTTTCGACTCCGTCTTTAACTCGTTCCGTGGCATCATCGCTTATTTCCGAATCATGAACGGCACCATCCGTACCGGCGAAAACGTCAAGTTTTTCAATACCGGCATGGAATACGACGCCGACGAGATCGGAGTTTTGCAGATGAAACAGGTGCCGAAGAAGGAGCTTTCAGCCGGCAACGTGGGATATATCATTTCGGGTATCAAGACATCTAAAGAGGTTAAAGTCGGAGATACCATCACTTCCGTCGAAAACCCTTGCGACAAACCAATTGCAGGCTTCGAGAACGTTAAACCTATGGTTTTCGCTGGCGTCTACCCTGTCGATGCCGATGATTATGAAGAACTTAGAAGTTCGTTGGAGAAGTTGCAGCTGAACGACGCTTCATTGGTTTGGGAGCCTGAGTCGTCGGCAGCATTGGGCTTCGGATTCCGCTGCGGATTCTTGGGATTGCTGCACATGGAGATCATCCAGGAACGTTTGGACCGCGAGTTCAATATGGACGTCATCACCACAGTGCCGAACGTGTCGTTTAAGGCATATCTGACAGATGGCAGCATCGTCGACGTGCACAACCCTAGCGGCATGCCAGAAGTCACCAAGATTGACCACATCGACGAGCCGTATATCTTAGCACAAATCATCTCGCAAAACGAGTACGTCGGCTCGATTATGACGCTTTGCATCGAAAGACGTGGTATTTTGAAGAATCAGGTTTATCTTACCACCGACCGTGTGGAGCTCACTTTTGAGATGCCATTGAGTGAAATCGTGTTCGACTTCTACGACAAACTGAAATCAATATCAAGAGGTTACGCCTCTTTCGACTATCATATCTGCGGCTACAAGCCATCGAAGCTGGTGAAGCTCGACATCATGCTCAACGGCGACACTGTCGATGCCCTTTCGACTTTGATTTTCGTCGACCACGCCTACTCTTTCGGCCGTCGTATGTGCGAGAAACTCAAGGAGTTGATACCTCGTCAGCAGTTCGACATCGCCATTCAGGCTGCGATTGGAGCTAAGATCATCGCCCGTGAGACCGTGCGCCAGGTTCGCAAGGATGTTACCGCAAAATGTTACGGCGGCGATATCTCGCGTAAGCGCAAACTGCTTGAAAAACAGAAGGAAGGAAAGAAACGTATGCGTCAGATTGGTAACGTTGAAGTGCCACAGTCGGCGTTTCTTGCTGTTTTGAAACTTGACTAGCCATTAGCTATTAGCCATTAGGTATTAGACTTAAATGCGACTTACCACCCAGGTACTGAGAGCATTTCGAAAAAGGTATCAATAATCCGTATGGTAAAAGTCGCGGAATTTCGGATAAACCAGATATTGGATTCTTTCAGCTAAAACTTCATTATTTTCAACGAGTTGCATCTCGATGTACATCTTTGTTTTATCAAATTCCTTAACAAAATCGTTCACGTCGAGGGGCAGATGTACGCAGCCGTTTTCAGGAATTTGAATCTTTTCGGAATAAGATTTTAGGAGATTTTCATTAAAATCGCGGACATTAAGCGTTAATGTGGCGTTGATTTCACGATAGAGGTCGCTGACGGCGTAAACTGTGAAGTTGCCGTCATTGGTCGGGAGCACACCTATTAATATAGGAGCGTACAGCTCTTTGAGTTTCTCATGCAGAATCTTTTTGTTGCCGGCGTAATCGATTGACGACCAAGATATTACAGGCCATGCGTCGTTCAGCTGCCAGTAGAGGGAGCCCCAGCTTCGCGGCTTCGCCGCTCGCTGGGCTTCAATAGCAAGACCGACGCCGTAGGATTGGGAGAGCTGGCTGTAGTAAACGTTACGCTCCCAATTGTCATTTCGACCGACCGTAGGGAGCGGAGAAATCTCCAGCAAATTGGAGGAGATTTCTCCATTCCGCTTCGCTTCAGTCGAAATGACGTAGCGCTCGATATGCTTTTCAATCAACTCCTCCCCTCTTGGGTGTTTCTGGTGTTTAGTCTCGATGTTCGGGTAGGCTTGATAGCCAAACTCGCTGTTGAAACGGCCCACTTTCTCGAGATACATTTCGTATGGCAGCTCGCCCCACCAGACGCCCCAATAGTGGACATCGCCTTCAGTCAGGCTCTGTGGTTTACCCCAGCCGTTTTTCGGTGACGACACCCAGTAGGAACGCGTACCATCATAAGTATCAACGACTTTCGAAAAGATATCTACAAACAAAGTATCCATTCCGTGTTTCATCTCGGCGTAGTCGTCATCGCTCCAGCCCATCGATTTTTGCCAGCCCCAGTTGACGTAGCCCTCGCTCACCTCGTTGTTGCCGCACCACAATGCCAGCGACGGATGGTTCTGATAATGAACCACTTGCTGAATTGCTTCTTCTTTTACATTATTCAAAAACTCGTCAGAATACGGATAAGTTGTGCCCGCAAACATGAAGTCCTGCCACACCATAATGCCAAGACTGTCGCAGATGTCGAAGAAATAATCAGGAGGATATATTCCGCCGCCCCACACGCGAAGCATGTTGAAATGAGCCGGCACACATTCAGCTAACAGCTTGAGTGTCTTTTCCTTAGACATCCATGTCTCAATCATTTCCTCTGGAACGTAGTTAGCGCCTTTGATATAAACCTTCTTGCCATTCACCTTGAAATACATGGCGCAACCGATGCTGTCGGGCTCTTCGACGAGCTCAATTTTTCGAATACCAGTCGTAACTTTATGGGTGTCAACGAGTTTATCATTTTCATAAATCTCGACCACAAAATCCGTCATCTTTTGCTCACCCATCTCATTGGGCCACCAGAGGTTGGCGTTTTTCAGCTCAAACGGAATTTTGAAAAACGTCTGGTCGTAGGAAAAGACAAAATGTTTTGCAAGCTCAACGCCGTCTTTGAGGACCACAAACTTCAGCTCATGTTCGCCATCGTATGAAACCTTAATATTTGCTGACATCTCAGCATCATTGCCATTCAGATTTTCGGTGAGAATTGACACATTTTCAACCCTAAAATCACTCCATCCATGAAGCTCTACTTCTTTCCAAATACCGATATTCAGATATCTAGGCGCCCAGTCCCAGCCGTTTTGATAAGCAGCCTTGCGCATCACGGCATATTTCTCAGGAAAACGCAAGCGATACGTCTCGATAAGGCTATCTCGTTGAGCATCAAATGGATAAAAGCGTACTTTCAGTTCATTATCTCGTTTTTTCAGAAGATTTTTCACCTCTTTTTCATAGCGGACGAACATATTGTCGGAATGCAAAATCTTCTCGCCATTAAGCCATACGTCGGCGTAGGTGTCTAAGCCATTGAAAATCAAGTTGATATTATCTTGATTCCAAACTTTATTATCAACATCAAACTTCAATAAATAATCCCATTGATGCTGTGGAATCCATTGAAGTTGCTGTTCCTCGTCACCTTCGCCATAAGGATGCGGAATGAGGCCGGCGGCATAAAGGTCGGCGTGAGCTTCCGATGGAAGATTCACCTGCAAATTGATGCCTAAGGTGTCGGTTTTGAGGTCCCAGCCTTGATTTAAAGATTGAGAAACCTCGTGGTTATTGCTTTTGCAAGATGCAAACAACAGCAAAATGACGATTAACTTTAATTCTCTCATATTTTTATAATTTTATGCCCTTTTCAGGGCTTGTTTTTGTTCCTTTTCCTTTGATGGAAAAGTTTCTTGTTACTTTTTTCTTGATAAAAAAGTAACCAAAAAATCAAGCGCCAGCCGATGCTCGGACCGCCGTCTGGCGCAGCCCCCCGCACCGCGAAGCGAGTCGGGGAAGAAGCCTGCGGCTTCCATCGGTGAAGGCTCTGCCCCAGATGGCTTGCACCCTCAGGGTTTACAGCAAGGGCCTGCGAAAAAATGCGGTTAGAGCTTATTTTTTCGCTTGATCTTTTCGGTTCCTTTTCCATCAAGGGAAAAGGAACAAAAGCTCCGCCTGTTAAGGCGAAACAATATCTTTAAATTTTTTAATTCTTTCTAAATTCGAAACTTTATATGCCATTATCGCGCCAGTGTTATCAACTCCTTCAGCTACTGGCGATGTCAGCGAGGCATGGACATTAGTAACTCCTGTTGCGGTGATAATCCTTTCGACGTTGTTTTCATTGATGCCGCCTCCTGCCATGATGTTGATACGGTCGCCGAACAAAGTCTGGAACTCACGAATCATGTCTATACCTTCGTAAGCTGTTGGTTTACAACCGCTTGTGAGCACTTTGTCAAATCCGAGATTTATCAGCGTTTCCATTGCATCGATTGGATTGTTGCAGGCGTCAATGGCGCGATGAAACGTAAACTTCAGCCCCTCGCCTGCCGCCATCATCTTTTTGATTGCCGGCACATCAAGGTCGCCTTTTTGATTCAAAGCCCCAATCACAACGCCTTCATAACCAAGACTTTTCACCATCTTGATATCCTCGCACATGACTGCGATTTCGTCGTCGTTGTAGATGTAATTGCCTGGACGACAACGGATTAAAACACGAATGGGAAATTTCGTACGGGCAAAAAATGTCTTGCCCCAACAAGACAACGTCCCGTACGATGGCGTCACGCCGCCCACTTCCAGCGCCTCGCAAAGCTCGGCGCAGTCAGCACCGCCTTCAGCACCGTTCATTATTGACTGATAACCGTTTGCACAAAGTTCAAATCTCATGATGACATAATTTTTGCAA
>JAFYNO010000131.1 GCA_017549705.1 Bacteroidales bacterium
AGGGTGCCGGTCTGCATCATCGTCTCGAATGCCTTGGCGTGCATGAAAGCTTGGCCTTTATCGTCGTCAGCGCCGCGAGCCCAGATTTTGCCGTCTTTGATGACAGGCTCAAACGGGTCGGTGTGCCATAATTCAATCGGGTCAACCGGCATCACGTCGTAGTGACCGTAAACCAGCACTGTAGGTTTCTTAGGGTCGATGATTTTCTCACCGTAAACTATCGGGTTGCCTTCTGTCGGCATCACTTCCGCCTTGTCGGCACCTGCCTTCAAAATGCTGTCTCTCCAATATTCTGCAGCTTTAATCATATCCGGCTTATGCGCCGATTCCGAACTGATAGAAGGAATTCTAATCAATCCGAACAACTCGTCCAAAAAACGCTGTTCGTTTTCCTTGATGTAATTTTGAATTTTATTCATATTAATTAATCTTATGATATTTCTTTTTTTACTCTCGCAGATTCCGCAGATATCTCAGATTTTTTTCTGTTCTTCCTCTGCGGGATTGCTCGCGTCGCGAGCTGCAGATTTCGCGGAGGTTTCTGTCGGAAGATTATTTCTGCGTTTTCAGCGTAATCTGCGAGAGGCTTAAACTATTCCCAGTGTTTCAACTCCATTGTCTCGCCGTCAAACTCCGCGTACGTGTAATCCCAAATCCAGTTTCCAACCACCGTTGTCACCGCATGTTCGCCGGTTTTGTACTGCATCGGCTTGTGCTGATGCCCAAAAACAAAGAAATCAATCGTTGGGTCTTTTGCCAGTTCCGACATCGCATATTTATACAGTCGCGTGTTCTCAATATCGCTGTAATAGTTACCTTCTGACTCTTTTTTGAGTTTGTTAACTCTATGATTATGAGACCATTTCAAGGCCACTTTGATGCCAAAGTCCGGATGGACGTGACGGAACATCCATTGTAGCCATTTGCTTTCAAACATGCTTTTCAGGAATTTGTATCCATTGTCGCCATCGCCGCGTCCGTCGCCATGAACAAGGAAAAACTTCTTGCCTTTGAGTATCATCACTTCTGGATCTCTATGTACTTGAATGCCAATCTCTTCCTGCAGATACGAGAATGTCCACAAGTCATGATTTCCTGCAAAAAGATGTACTGGGATGCCGCTGTCGATGAAATCGGCGAGTTTCCCCAGCAATCTAACATGTCCGCGTGGAATCACAGTTTTATATTCGAACCAGAAATCAAACAAATCGCCCATGAGAAACAGCTCCTCGCAGTCGTCTTTGATGGAATCAAGAAACTCGAGTAGCATCTTCTCACGCCTCTGGCTGTCTTCCAAAGTGGGGATCCCGAGGTGAAAATCAGTGGCGAAATAGATTTTCTTCATCGTTGATTATCAGAACTTTATCTCGTCCAAACGTTTGAGCATCTCTTTTAAGATGGCGGTCATCTTTGGCTCAGCCACGTTCGCCGCATTGATGACTTCTTCGTGCGTCACCTGCACAGCGATGTCTTTGCCTCCAAGGTCGGTGATGACTGACACAGCAAACACTGGCAATCCGCAGTGGCGTGCAACGATAACCTCAGGCACTGTTGACATTCCCACGCAGTCGCCTCCGATGATGCGATAGTAATTGTATTCTGCTGGTGTCTCGTAAGTAGGACCTGTGTCGCCGACATAAACGCCATGCTGTACCTTGATTTTCAGCTCATGTGCTATTTGGTCAGCCATTGCGAGCACATTTTTATTGTAAGCCTCGCTCAACTCCGGGAAACGCGTTCCAATACGGTCGTCGTTCTTGCCAATCAACGGGTTTGGTAACAGGTTGATGTGGTCGGTGATGAACATGATATCGCTAACTCTGAAGTCAGGGTTGACGCCACCGCTGGCGTTCGAAAGCACTAATAGTTTGATGCCCAGATATTTAAGTACTCTGATTGGGAATGTAACTTCCTTGGTGCTGTAGCCTTCATAATAATGGAAACGACCTTGCATCGCAATCACTCTGCGTCCACTCAAAGTTCCCATGATCAACTTGCCCTGATGGCCTGCTACCGTCGAAACTGGGAAATTCGGGATCTCCGAATATGGGAGAGAGTATTGAGTATCAATAACATTCACTAATCCACCTAAACCTGAACCTAACACAATACCCACTTCAGGTTCAAAACCATTTGTCTTCGATTTGATAAAATCTACTGTCTCAAGAATTTTTTCCAACATAATTCAAAATCAAATTTTTAAAAGTTTCTTCTTCCTTGCTGTCATTGAAATTTACTTCAATCGGTACGGTAAATAGAGGTACATTTTCAAATCTTTCAAGATAAGAAGAATTCGTTAATCTCATATAATCTTTTTCTGTCGTCACAATGATCTTACTCTTGCCAATCACGCTGTTATAACCGCTTAAAATATTGTCGATATCATCGTTGCTATAACAGTGATGGTCGCTGAAATAATTAGTAATCAATGTGTTATATTTTCTTTTCAGATAATCTTCGAGAGGGTAGGGGTTGGCTATGCCGCAAAACAGATATATTGATTTCATGTTTTCCAATGTCATGCTCTTGGCCAAAGCATTGACTGGTTTAAGACCAAGGAAATCAATATTTGTAAAGAATATCTTTTGATAAGGCTTGGCATTGATAAGGTTTATCACATCGCGTTTATCGTAAGGCAGCAGCACTTTGGGTGATTTTGTCACGATTATGACATCGGCGCGGTCAGCGGCGCATTTCACATCGCGCAATTTTCCTGCTGGGACAAGCATGTCTTTCTTGTAAATATTGTAATATTCCGTCAGTAAGATGTTAAATCCTGGCCTTATTTTGCGATGTTGGAATGCATCGTCTAGCAGAATCACCTCTGGCGATGTCTCAAGCGTCATGAGTTTTTCGACGCCGTCGCATCTGTCTTCATCAACAGCAACGGTTATGTCATTGAATTTCAGATGATATTGCAGCGGTTCGTCTCCGATTTGCTCGTATGTTGTATTTTCATCGGCATGGATATATCCTTTCGTTTTTCTTCCGTATCCACGACTCAAAACGGCGACTTTGCCCTTGTCTTTCAACAATTTAATGAGATATTCCGTGTGCGGGGTCTTGCCAGTGCCTCCTAATGCCAGATTGCCGACGCATATCGTGGGAACACTGAAACTCCTTGATTTCAATATTCCCCAGTCATATAGCCTGTGGCGCACAAGCAGCGCAAGCGCATAAAGCCATGACAACGGTGCAAGTAATAATCTCATCGGTTAATCTTTGTAATAAAACGTACAAATATACAAAATATTTTTAAAAACAAGCGCTGTTATAAATAATTTTTATAAATTCGCAAAAATTTTTACGATGAATAAAGTTAGTGAAATCGTAGGTTGCATCACCGATATCGCTCCTTTGAAATGGCAGGAATCGTGGGACAACGCCGGACTTCTCGTCGGCGATGCTAACATGTTGGTTGACAAAGCTTTGATAACTCTCGATGTGACCGAAGGTGTTGTCGATGAAGCAATTGCAAATGGTTTTCATCTCGTGATCAGCCATCATCCGTTGATTTACAAGCCCTTAAAGCATCTTTTACCTGAAAATACTATCGAGCGCACAATCATGAAGGCGATAAAAAACGACATCGCTATCGCTTGCATGCATACCAACCTCGACAATAGCTATCTCGGTGTAAGTAAATGGCTTGCAGATAAACTCGGACTTAAAAACCTTGAGATTTTGGAGCCTATGAAGGTGGAAGAAGACGTCGTGACGGGTGGAGGCATGGTCGGTGAACTCGAAAATGCTCTCGATGAGACCGCATTTTTAACCCTCGTGAAAAAAAATCTCAACGCTAAAGCTCTTCGTCACTCTGATTTTTTAGGCAAAAAAATCAAAAAAGTGGCGGTCTGCGGCGGATCGGGCTTCTTCTTGCTCGATAACGTAAAACATTGTAAAGCAGATGCTTACGTCACTGGCGATGTGAAATATCACGACTTTTTCGAAGCTGACGGCAAGCTGCTTTTGGTCGATGCCGGACACTATGAAACAGAACAATTTACAAAAGAATTAATTGCTGATGTTATTTTAAAAAAATTTTGTAATTTTGCAGTTTCAATTTCGAGCGTGAAAACTAACTCGATAAATTATTTTGTATAAATATAAAATTTAACATAAATGTCTGATAATCAAGAAATTAAACTCAACAACGAGGAAGAACAGATTGAAGTTACCGTTGAAAGAAAGTTGGTTGCACTCTACACACTGCAACAGATTGATTCCAAGATAGATAGAATCCGCATCGTACGCGGCGAATTGCCAGAAGCAGTACAAGACCTTGAAGACGAAGTGGCTGGCCTCGAGACTCGTATCGAGAACTACAACACCGACCTTAAAAAGTTCAACACTGACGTTACCAACTACAAAATCAAGATCAAAGAAACTCAAGCTTTGATTAAGAAGTATGAGGAACAACAGAATCAGGTGCGTAATAGCCGTGAATACGATTCTTTGACAAAAGAGACTGAATATCAATCACTTGAGATTCAGCTTTGCGAAAAGAGAATCAAAGACGCTACTATCAAAATCGAAGATATCAAGACAAATCTTGAGGCAACAGAGAAGAAACTTGCTGAACGCAAGAACGACCTTCAGGTGAAACAGTCTGAACTTCAGTCAATCGTTGAAGAGACTGAGAAAGAAGAGGAAGAACTCGTCGCTAAGTCAAAGGAAAGCGAGGCTTTGATTGAGGATCGTCTGCTCGCCGCTTACAAACGCATCAGAAAAGGTGCACGTAACGGTTTGGCAGTCGTGAAAATCGAGCGTGACGCTTGCGGTGGATGCTTCAACAAGATCCCACCACAACACCAGCTCGATATCCGTATTCACAAGAAAATCATCGTGTGCGAATACTGCGGCCGTATCTTGGTTGACCAAGACATCATCGACCAGTACAACGCAAAGAACTGATTTATCAGTCTAATCTGAACTTGAAAGAGATGACCAACTGATTGATGTTGGTTGTCTCTTTTATTATTGTCTCATCGGCATTCAAATTGCCGCTTTCGTCTTCGTAATATGCAGGATATAATGAATATTGCGAATACAAATCATACGAATTCTTACGCTGACTGAAGACATAAGCCAAGTCTAAGGTGAAATTGTGATACGTATAACCTAAACCGCAAGAATACGATGTGGTTTTCAGATCATCTTTATCGAATCCGTAAGGGCTACCGTAGATGGCATAGCCAGCTCTGAATGCGAGTGTCTGCCAACGCCATTCCGTTCCTATTCTGATATTCGCTGTGGATTTGTACAAATCGTGAATATGATTGTTGAGATTGGAAAAGTCGAAGTCGTGACTTGAGGCACGTATCTTGCTGTAATCGACGTAATCGAAGTCGCCGGTAATCATTCCGAAGTTGCCAAATATCAAGGCAGCGCTGGCGTTTAGGCGCAATGGCGTCGTCACGGTGTAGTCGTAAGTGCTGGTAGGCGACTGGTAATTGTTGCTTCCTACTGAGAATTCTACATTTGTGTCGGTGTACCAACTTTCGGTGATATTTATTATAGAAGGTGTGTGGAAAGCGGCTCCAAGTCGCAGCCATTTCACAGGATATACGATAGCACCGATTCTTGCATTTATGCCCCAGCCAGTGTTCTTTATATATTCACTCTGATGCCAGTTTTTGAAAACGTCCGATGACAAGTTCTCCTCCCTGTATTCTCTGGTGGTTTCCTTGTTGAAATGAGGGAAGTTCAACGATGCTCCGAGGAAAAACTTCTCGTTGAAATTAAACCCTGCGGTAAATGAATACTCCTTAGCTGTTCCGCGTTTCGACACGCCATATTCCTGACGGACATTCCCATTAGGAACGTTGGCAAAGTTATTGTAGCTAATGTTTGGGTAAACAGTGTCTATAATATATGTGTAATATAAAGGGTATATGATGTTTGGCGAATAAGCCTCTATGTCATATTCGGAATAGATCTCATTAGTTAAAAGTTCGTTATAATAAGCGCTTAATAATGATGTGTTAGGATTGTTACCTTTTGCATAAGAATCGAATGCGTAGTTGTTTAACTTGTTGATACTTAATGCGAAACTCACGTTGCTGAGTGAGCCGTCGTTCATTTCTTGTGTCCATGAGAGACCGAGGTTGTTCATCGGGATTTTGAAGGCGCGGTCGAAGCCGTTGGCGCCTTGATACTTGGATTCTGTCGAGATAGCGTAAAACTCTGGAGTCCAGACAA
>JAFYNO010000132.1 GCA_017549705.1 Bacteroidales bacterium
TAATGGCTAATAGCTAATGGCTAAAAACTTTCGTCACTCTTTCAAAAATCCCGTTCATATAGGCAATCGCCATGCCGTAGTTGCTGATTGGGATGCCGTTTTCGACCGCCATGTTCGTGCGGTTGATGAGCTGTTTGCGTGTCGCCATGCAGCCGCCGCATTGTATTGCCATCGCGTATTGATGAATATTTTCGATTGGCGTGAGGCCTGAAAGATAAGTGAATTCTATGTTCTTTCCTGTGAATTTCTTAATTAGATTAGGCAGTTTCACTCGTCCGATGTCGCCGCAGCTGATTTCGTGAGTGCATGATTCGAGCATCAGGATTTTGTCACCATTTTTAAGATTTGACAGGTGAGGAGTGCCTTTCAGATAATTCTCGAAATCGCCTCTCAAACGTGCCAATATGATGCTGAAACTAGTGAGCATCACATCTTTCGGCACAATCTCGTTGACGAGTTTAAACACTTGAGAATCAGTGACTACAAGATTTGGTTTAGGCATACAGGATTCAAAATACTGCTTCAAGTTCGTTTCTTTCAAAACCACGCAGATGCAGTCGTTGTCGAGCACGTCGCGGATTGCCATTACTTGTGGCAGAATCATTCGTCCTTCAGGAGCCTCAGCATCAATCGGTGTTATTAAAAGTACCAATTCCCCAGGTTTAATTATTCCTCCGAGCAATGAAGCTTTTTTGTAAGTGCTTTCCGGAATTGCTTTTTTCAGTGCTTCTTGTAAAATTTTTGCATCATCTTTTAAAGCGCTGAATTCCAAAACTTTAACGGAAAATTCTGCTTCAATTTTATTTCGGAGTTCCTCTGAGAGCTCCGCGATCTCCGACTTATTGTGTACTATCAAAAATGGCACCTCGTGCTTCTTAAACTCTTTAATTATTGCTCTTTCCGGCTCCCCGAAATCCTCTCCAATAATCACCAAAATAGCGCAATCAATCTCTTTTAGCACCTGATAAGTCTTCTCCACGCGTTGCTTTCCGAGTTCGCTCATATCGTCAATGCCGGCGGTATCTATCAGCACCACTGGTCCAATGCCGAAAATCTCAATTGATTTCTTCACAGGGTCGGTAGTTGTTCCGGCCTGTTCCGACACAATTGCCATTGGCTGTCCTGTTAACTTGTTGATTATCGAGCTTTTACCATTATTCATCCGCCCGAAAATCCCGATATGAGGTTTTAAATCTTTAGCCATTTTCTGAAAAGAAATTTAAAATGCAAATATAAGTTTTTTGTATCTTTGCACAATAAAAATTTTGATGAAAATGGATAAACCTAAAATCATATATATTCATGGTTTCGGTGGCTCGCCGTATACGCAGACTGTCGGATTTTTAAATATGTATTATCCTGATTATGAGTGGTGTGCCCTTGAGGTTGACCATCATGCTGCGGCTTCCATCAAGAAAATCAACGACTTTGCTAAAGAAAATGATGTTTTCGCTATGGTGGGAACATCGTTGGGTGGGTTTTATATTTTGTGTAGCGATTTCGCTGGTCCAAAACTGGTGATAAATCCAGTTATTGAGCCTATGAAATCGCTGAAAGGAAGCGTTGGCACGGTGCAATATCACGCCAGACGTAGCGACGGCGCCACATCATTCAAGTTCACAATGCAAGATCTGTTTGAGTTTAAGAAATTCAAATTCACTGTAAATGATAATGTTACGTGTCATTACACCGAGAACGACGAACTGTTGGGCGACGATATTAAACGCGATTATGCCAAACTGTTCAAAAACCGCAAGATGTGCCCGAAGAAGACTCTGCCTTCGCATATCATCAGTGAGAGTTATGTTAAACATGAATTAGGGGAGTGGCTGGCTGGACTTAAATCATGAAATTTCTCTATCCAAATATGCTCTGGTGGTTGTTTGCTTTAGCAATCCCAATCATCATCCATCTGTTTAACTTCAGACGGCATAAAATCGTGTATTTCAGCAATACCGCGACGCTGAAGACAATAGAGCAGGAGAACGCAAAGACGAAAAAACTGAAATACATTTTCGCATTGATAATGAGGATGTTATTCATCGCTGGACTTGTTTTTGCCTTTGCTTATCCTTACAATCCAGACCAAAAACTCAAGACTGACGATGCCGACAATCTGGTGGCGGTTTATATCGATAATTCAATGTCGATGCACAGCCAGTCGTCTGAGATTTCTCTTATCGAGGATGCGAGGTCGTCAGCACGCGCTTTGGTCAGTAATATCAGTCCTTCGCAGAGGTTTGTGCTGCTTACCAACAGCCGTCAGCTTGACAATGAATACCCAATGAACCAGGACGAGATGCTGATGAGCATTGATGCAATGCAAACTGAGGCTTCACCGCTGACGTTCAATAACTTATACGAGAATTTGCAGATGATTATGAAGCGAAACAGCTTTAAATCAGCATCGTTGTTTGTGTATTCCGATTTTCAGGAAAACATGATGAACATGGAAAGTTTGGTTGCTGACTCTGCGATTCAACTTGTCGTGGTGCCGTTAGCTTCTGATTATCAACAGAATATCTACATAGACACAGTGTGGCTGTCGTCGCCGATTTTGCAAAAAGATCTTGCAAACGAGATTAACGTGCGCATAGTAAATGAAAGCGGAAAGGATATAAACGGCTTGCCTGTGAATTTTGAAATCGATGGTAAAGCGGTGGCATTCAATATGATAGATATCCCGGCAAACGGGAAAAACGATATCTCGATGCAATTCGTTCTGAACGAATCTGGCGAAAAAACTGCTGTCGTTTCCATTAACGATTACCCAATAACATTCGATGACACATACAATTTCGTTTTGCACGTTCAACCAATCATCAAAATTGTGGAATTATCAACTGGTACTGGTGATTTAGCAATAAAGACATTGTTCTCGAACGATTCATTGTTCGATTATAATGTGATGAATCCATATCGCATCGACCAACAATATATATCTGATTGTCAAATGGTTATCGTCGATGTCGATGCTGATTTAAACGAAACGATGTGGCAGAGCATAATCGATTTTGCAAAAGATGGTGGAAGTGTTGTTGTGTTCCCTTCAGAGGTCTCTGAGCACTCTGATGTCTCCGAGTTCTCTGGTGACACTTTATCAATTAGTGCCATATCATCTAATCACGAATTCTTTAATGATATCTTCGTTAATATTCCAAACAACGCCGACCTTCCAGCGGTTTACAAGCACATTCGAATTGATAAAAAACGTTTTTCTAACACTCTTACACTCATATCATTACAGAATGGTACTTCATTCTTTACTTTAAGTAAAATTGGAAGCGGGAATATCTTCAGTTTTGCATCACAATTGGGCAAAGATTGGACCAATTTTGCTGACAATTCTTTGTTCGTTCCAATCATGTACAAGATGGCGATGCTGGGCGGTCAGATGAGCCGTTTGTCCTATACTTTGGGCATTGATAAAGATATTGTAATAAGCGATTTGACCGCATTTTCGGAAGGCGATATCAGAATTCGAGATGCTCAAGGTAACTTCGAGATGATTCCGATGGTTGAAATGCGTAACAACCGAGCATTGATAAGGCTTTACGACGAATTGCCAGGTGCCGGATTCTATACCATCAACAAAGGAAATGAAGTCGTCGAAACAACAGCTTGGAACGACAATCGCAAGGAATCGAATATGAAGTTTTTAAATAGGGAAGAAATCGATAAATTATTGAAAGACAACGGATTAAATGTCCTTGCTGTGATGAAAAATGACGAAATCCATTCCGACGACGTGATGGAGATGATGATTCGCCGCTCGATGATGTGGAAGTCGTTCATACTCTTATCGTTGATAACTATGTTGATAGAAATTTTGGTTTTGAGGTTTTGGAAATAAATTTTTTTAGTATCTTTGAAGTTTGAAAAAGGAAAGCGAGCTATATGAGTGATTTTGATGACGAAAATATTGACAATCAAGAACTTGAAGAGATAAACGAGATTGGTGACGACGTAACGCAAGTGCTTGACGGCTTCGATCCGACGGCGGAAGAGGAGTCGGGAATGCTTGTGCAGTCGGGCGATGGCTACCGTATCGTGCCGCTGAAGGGTATGTTTGAGAATTGGTTTCTCGACTATTCCTCATACGTCATCCTCGACCGTGCTGTGCCTGAGATGGACGATGGTTTGAAGCCTGTGCAACGCCGTATCCTCCATTCGATGAAGGAGATTGACGACGGACGCTACAACAAGGTGGCTAATATCGTGGGAAACACCATGAAATATCACCCTCACGGCGATGCTTCAATCGGCGATGCGCTTGTGAATCTCGGTCAGAAAGACCTTCTCATCGATTGTCAGGGTAACTGGGGCAATATCCTCACTGGCGATGGCGCTGCTGCTCCACGTTACATCGAGGCACGTCTGTCAAAGTTCGCTCTTGACGTGGTTTTTAACCCGAAAACAACTGATTGGACATTCTCATACGACGGCCGTAACAAAGAGCCTATCTCGCTGCCTATAAAGTTCCCGTTGCTGCTTTTCCAAGGCGCTATGGGTATTGCAGTGGGTTTGAAGTCTGAAATTCTACCGCATAACTTCAACGAACTTATTGACGCTTCTATCGCATACCTCAAAGACGAGCCTTTCGAGCTTTATCCAGACTTCCAAACAGGCGGTCTGATTGA
>JAFYNO010000133.1 GCA_017549705.1 Bacteroidales bacterium
CGCCTCTGCTCGCTCTTCGGAGGTCAGGACTCAATCCGCGACTTCATCGCATTCCCAAAGAACAACCAGGGACGCGATGTCATGGCGGAATCACCGTCACCGATTGCTCAGGAGCAATTGGATGAACTGCAAATTGCATTGAATTTGAAAGATTAATATCATGAAACGTGTATTAATAACCACTGGTGGCGGCGACTGCCCTGGTCTCAATGCGGTGATTCGCGCTATCGTGAAGCGTGCGTCGCAGGAGACCGACTGGGAAGTCCTCGGCAGCATCCAGGCCTTCAACGGAGTGCTTTGGGAGCCGCAGGAGATTGTGCGCCTGACACCTGAAGTCGTGCGCGGAATACATTTCCGTGGCGGCACAATAATTGAGACAACCAATAAAGGCGGCCCGTTCTCATGGCCTGTCAAGAAAAACGACGGCACTTGGGAAGTAGTCGACCGCAGCGACGAGATGATTCGTCGCCTCGAATACATGGGCGTCGATTGCGTTATCAACATCGGTGGCGACGGCTCACAACGTATCTCGCAGAAGCTTTACGAAAAGGGCTTGAACATCATAGGAGTACCGAAGACCATCGACAACGACCTCTCGATGACCGACTGCACCTTCGGCTTCCAGACCGCAGTGCAGATTGCCACTGAAGCTGTTGATAAACTTGTTACAACAGCCGCTTCTCACAATCGTGTTTTTGTTCTCGAAGTCATGGGACGCGACGCAGGCTGGATTGCGCTGAACGCAGCAATAGCTGGCGGCGCCGAGGTGTGTTTATTGCCTGAGTTCCCTTATGACGTCAACATCGTGAAAAAACGTCTTGAGGAGCGTTTCCACAACGACCGTGGTCATGCCATCGTGGTCATCAGCGAGGGTGCGAAGCCGAAAGACGGCACGCAGATCTTCACCAAGAGCAACGAGCCAGGCTACGAGAACGTGAAGCTCGGCGGCATCGGAGTGAAGTTCATCGAGCAGATGAAAGCTGCTGGCTTTGAACACGATATGCGTGAGACCACACTCGGTCACCTGCAGCGTGGTGGCGTGCCTATCGCTTACGACCGTGTGCTTGCGGCACAGTTCGGAGTGAAGGCGTTCGAAATGGTGCTCAACAAGGAATACGGTCACATGGTGGCTTACCGTCATCCGAACGTCATCAGCGTGCCTATCAAAGACGCCGTAGCGAAGATGAACTTCGTGGAGCCGGATTGCGACCTCATCCGCACCGCAAAAGGACTGAATATTTCGTTAGGAATCTAAAGGATATTCATACGGTTCGCGTCCTGTTTCAGGAAGACGAACAGCATCATAGAAAACATCAAGAGGCTTGAGCCTCCGTAACTTAGGAATGGCAATGGGATGCCGATGACAGGCACTAATCCTATTGTCATTCCTATATTTATGGCAAAATGGAAGAATAGGATACATGCTATCCCATAACCATAGATACGGCTGAACGGCGATCGTTGTCGCTCGGCTAAATGTATGATTCTCAATATTAAAGATAGATACAACACTATCAGAACAAAGCTACCTATAAAGCCCATCTCCTCACCTATAGTGCAAAAGATGAAATCGGTGTGCTGCTCAGGCACGAAGTTGTATTTCGTCATGGTGCCGTTGAGATAACCCTTGCCGGAAAAACCGCCGGAACCAATAGCAATCATTGACTGATTCAAGTTATAACCCACACCTTTGATGTCGTGTTCTTTGCCCAAAATGATGTTGATACGCGTCTGCTGATGTGGCTTCAGCACATGATGAAACGCGAAGTCGACGGAGAAGACAAAAGCGCAGGCAGCGATTAAAATCCAAGTCAAGAGCCAGATGTTTTTCTTCGTACGGTCGATCAGCAAAAGGAATAATGCATAGAGTATGACAAGACCAATCATGACGTACCACTTTGATACACAAAGAGATAAGATAAACAACGTTGCTGCTACCAGTCCTGTGATGAGGATTTTGCCGCCCATGCCTTCACGGTAAAGAACAAGCAAAAAGATAATGAAAACTGAAGCCGAACCGGCGTCGCCTTGCGCTAAAATGAGCAGCATCGGGACGAAAACAATGCCATAAGAGATGAGTTTAGTCCTCAACTTTGAAGGATCTGTATCGATTTCTCCAAGATAATGCGCCAATGCCAATGCTGTACCGAACTTTGCAAACTCTGAAGGCTGGAATGAAATAGGGCCAAGCTGTATCCATGATGTGGAACCTGAGATCTTAGAGCCGACGACCAATACCAGCAGCAGACATATTATCGACAGACCATAAAAGATATATGCGAAAGCGTTGAAAAACTTAGCGTCTATTAGCAAAAGCACAAATCCCACCATGAGGCTGACGCCGATGAAGAGTAGCTGTTTGCCATAGTTTTGTGAGAAGTCCCAGAGATGCGGATGTGTCTCGTTGAACGCCGCCGCATAGATGCTGAGAAGCCCGATGGTGACAAGGGATAAATATATGAGTAACAACCATATATCAATTCTGCCGACTATGTTTTTGCTTCTCATTCTTCGGATTTGTTAAATGTTAAAACTCTTTGTTCGAGATATGGGCGTGTCGACGCTCCTTTGATATATTTTTCTATCATGAGAGATGCGATAGGTGCGGCCCAAGTGGAGCCGAAGCCGGCGTTTTCCACCACCACGGCGATGGCTATCTGAGGGTTCTCGACAGGCGCAAATGCCATAAATATAGAGTGGTCGAGGCCGTGCGGGTTCTCGGCAGTGCCTGTCTTGCCGCCCACGGTGATGCCAGGAATCTTTGACATTCTCGCGGTTCCATGCTCTCCTTCAAAGACACTCTGCATGCCTTTCTTCACATCTTTGAAATGCTTTTGTTTGATGTTGATAATGTGCTTAGTGATGAATGAAGAGTCAATAGGAATCTGTTGCGACAGGCTGTCGTGAGGCGTGCCGAAACTCTTAATGTAATGAGGCTCATAGTAATAGCCTTCGTTGCCAATAGCCGCTGCCACGTTGGCGAGTTGCAATGGTGTCACAAGAATCTCTCCTTGTCCGATGCTGAGCGAACGTACCGTCAAAGCGTTCCAGACGCCGTTGTACATCCTGTCGTAGAACTCTTTTTTCGGGATGTTGCCAGGCACAGTGAATGGGATGTCGGATTTGAAGGCTCTGCCAAGGCCGAAGCTGGTGACGTTATTGTACCAAAACATATACGCTTCCTTTTGATTACCAAAGCGTTTTGAATTCATCATATCTTGGAACGCCAGCCAGAAATACGGGTTGCATGAGTTCTCGATGGCATCGTAAAGCCTCACTGGCGAATGGTGATAGTGTGTGCATTTAATAGGCTCGCTGTTAGGTCCTGAGCATGGATATGCCGTGTTGACAGTTATGGCTCCGCTTTCAAGTGACACCAGCCCGTTGATCATTTTAAAAGTAGAGCCAGGAGGGTAGACGCCACTTATAGCCCTGTTAATCAATGGCTTATCTGGATTGTTGAGGAGCTCGTTATATCGTATTCCGCGTTTACGGCCGACAAGCTCATTAGGATCGTATGTTGGACTGGTTACCATGGCGAGAATCTGTCCCGTCGTAGGCTCTATCGCGACGATGGAGCCTGTCTTGCCGTTCATGAGATACTCTCCATATGCCTGTAAATCAGCGTCAATACCGAGGATGATATCGGTGCCAGCTTGCGGCAAGGTGTCGCACTCGCCATTCATGTAACGTTCCTTCTCACGGTTGTGAACATCGACGACGGTGATTTTCACGCCTTTAGTGCCACGAAGCTCATTCTCGTAATATTTCTCGATGCCTGATTTTCCTATATAATCACCAAGTTGATAGTATCTGTCACGACTCATCTCAGGTTTGGTCACCTCACCGATGCTGCCTAAAGTGTGGGCGGCAATAGTCATTGGATACTGACGAATCGAACGCGTTTGGAAGTAAAAACCAGGATAGCGATACAACATCTCGGCAATGCGTCCGTATTCCTCCTTAGTGATTTGCGAAATGAAAATCGATGGAGTGATACGAGAATACTTTTTAGCCTTAGTCATATAACTATTGAAGATAGAATCGTTGATATTCAACAGTTTACAGAATGACAAGGTGTCTATATTTTTGACTTGATTCGGCACAACCATCAAGTCATAAACAGCATCGTTATATACCAAAAGTTTGCCGTTACGGTCATAAATCTTACCTCTCGACGGGTACTGCGTGATGTAACGGAGTGTGTTGCTTTCGTAAGAATGTTTGTACGAGTCATCTACAATCTGGATGATAAACAACTTCACAAGCAGAATAATTGCAACTAATATGTATATCGCTCCGATAACATATTTTCGTGATGAATAGTTTATCTTATTCTTAATCATATAGTTACAAATATTTCGATGTGAATCAATCCGTTTACAAAAGTATTAAAAAAAATTGTAATTTAGCACAACGAAATAGTGCAGATAAGAATTATTATGAAAAAGTTTTTCAGTACATCTATTATATTGATTTTCATTGCTATAGCGATGGTTTCTTGTTCCATAAAACAAGACAGCAACGTTATCTCACGAGAGTTTCAGGCGGAACAATGGGGCCGTTTTGACTTCCTTGAGGCTGATTATAATGTTGTGAAAGCTCCTATGATGGCTGATTTGGTGATGAATCTTGTGGTGTCGGAGGTTTATCCTAGCCTTTATCCTTATCATGATAAAGATGAAGAATTTTTCTCTATAGTATTGAGTATCAATGCACCAGATGGCAGCCGTCGCGTGCGTGAGTTTAGATTCCGTTTAAAAGACAGCAATGGAACATTCAAATCGGAGAAAGTCGATGGCTATTATCATTTTGAGCTGCCGCTTATCAATGAGATGAGTTTTAACGAGGTCGGAAACTATCATTTCAAGATAGAAAACAAATATACCAAAGACCCGCTTTGTGGTATTAAATCATTGAATATTAGCTGTTTGCAGATAAAACAGCTTTGAGTATCTCGATGGACTTCAGCTCGTTGAAGCCGCTTACATGTAGTTTGTAATAGTTTATTATCGCCTCCAGCAGTTGGCGTCGCTCGGCATTTGTCAGCTTCAGATTTTTCTCAGCAAAATAATCATTATTACAAATCTGATATAACGATGTACTTAACTGATTATCAATGTAGTAAATGCATCCTGTGCTGTCATGGCGGAAGCAGCCTTCCATCAAATCGAAGACAAAACCCTCTTGATAGCTGTTGGTGTTTGGTGCAAAGCCAAGGAATCCCGTCATTGCCGTCGCAAACATCAACGGTATGTCGGCGCAGTTATTTTTCTTATCATCAAGGTGTCTAAGCGCTTGATAGACAAAGGAAAACATCTCATAGTCGGGCTCAGCTTCCTGAATCGTTTTTGAAAGGAGCTCGCTGATAAACAACACAATGCTGTTCTTAATAATATTAATAGGTATGTCTTGGTAGGCAAATTCTACGCTGGCTTCTTTGAGATATCCAAGTTCGCCGCGCGATTTCGCACATACCACATCGAGGAGCGTTAGCGGCTGAAAGAGCGCCGCGCGTATCTTAGCAGTCTTGTTGTAAGCTCCTTTGACCATGAACGACTGTAGTCCGTTTTGCTCGGTTAAAAGCTTGACAATCAGACTATTGTCTCCATATCTGATGGCTTTTAAAACGATGGCACGAGTCTTGTCGGAGCTGTCCATGTTATTTCATGATAAGGACTTTGGTGGCGTAGGTCTCGTTACCTGCATCGTCGGTGATGAAGATGAGGTAGATGCCTGGTGACACTGTGTTTCCATGGATGTCAGTGCGATCCCAGATGGCCTGTCCTCCTTCGGCGCGCAGATGTGTGACAAAAGCGCCGTTGGTGGTGGTGATTTTTATCAAGGCATTGGTGACCACTCCTTTGATGCCGATGGTACCGCTGTGTTCTGGTCGTACCGGATTCGGGAAAACGACAACATTATCGTTGTTTTCGTTGCCTTTGGTGGCGCTGCCTCTGTAGGATATGACGCCTTTGTCGGTGGTGAAATACACCACACCGTCGTCATCTATGGCTATGTCTGTCACCTTGTTGGAGAACAATGGGCTATTCTCCATGGTGAAGTGATGATAGGTCGTCTGACCGTCGTTGGATGTCTGGATGACGCCGTTGTTGGTGCCGAACCACATATTGTTAGCGCCATCGGCGGCTATCGCAAGTACCGACAATCCTGAGAGGAGATAGTCAGCTTGTCCTGATCCGTCGTTGCGAGGGATGAGGATTCTCGAACATACATAGGTGTTGTAGTTGAAGATTCTGTTTGAGTTATAGAACAACGCCACACCATCGGTGGTGCCTATCCACACCGTGCCATCGTTGTCGGTGACGAAGCAGTTGGCATCGCCAGGCAATGCACCAGTGTTATCACCATCGTTGACGGTCTTGTAAATACCATCATGGAAGGCCAAGATATCACCGTCACGCTTGAGAATCCATTTGATGTCGTTGTCGTCGACCATAAGATGTCCGATATCGTCGTTGACGAATTTAAACGTCCTCCATGTGCCGTCGGCTTTCCATTCGCAGAGCGAGTCAGTGCCACGGGTTACAATCCACATGTTATGGTTTTTATCGAAATCGAATCCCGACACGAAAGTGTGTGTGGTGTCGCTCGAATGTGAGCTTAACGGACTGTTTTTATGGTCGTATCTGATCTTGAATTTACCATTTTCGAACACCATCAATCCGCTGCCATAAGAGGCGGCATAGATGATGTTTTTGTTTCTTGGGTCTGGCTTCACCTCCACAATATCTGTGACTGATTCGAAAGCCTCTGGCAATGATGCTTCGTTGAAATAATCCCATCTGTCGCCGTCGTAATGCGAGAACCCGTCTTTGTACCATGTCTTTGCCCAAGCTGCGTCATAGCCGCCTGCAGCCACCCAGATGTCTTTTCCTAACGCTGTGATACTAAAGGCATTGGAAGAATATGGACCGTTGAATGGGATGTTTTCATGATAACTCTCTGTCTCGCTAATAGGAGTGATTTTTACCAGCGATTCCGACCTAGTGCCTACCCAATAGCAGTCTCTTTTTCTGTCAAGCAATGCCGTGTAAGGACGGATGGCGTCATATTCGTTGTCTTCGTACGAAAACACAAGGGTTTTATATGTATTGTAAACTCTTAGCCTGTTGTTGTTTTCCGTCAGTACGAGACGGGTGCCGCCACATACGCGCATATCATTCACCAGTCCAGGCCATTGGATATAAATGCGCCATGTTGTGGTGTCGCTGATGGCAAAGATATTGTCGAGCCAGTTTTCATTGTCGGAATAGATCGCCAAGACCTCTCCGTTAAAGTTCTCGATATGCGAGAAGTTCTCGTCCTTATGAGGTAAATCGTGATTAAAATGTTTCCATTGCGAGAAGTCGGCAAGGAAGTTGTTGCTGGTTTCGGCATAAAAAATGCCTATCTCGGTGGCTGCGTAAAACACGCTGTCGCAGATGGTTACATCGTTGACACCCAGATAGTTGTCTCCATTTCTGAAGAAATAAGTATCGTTGACCTCATTGCGTTTCAGGTCGATGACGACGATGCCGAAGCCACAGCAAACGTAGGCAAATTTATCGTTGAAAAATACGTTGTTGATAGTCTTGTTACCTAGGATATATTTGTTGTATATATCCGGGATATTTGTCACTTCCCCTTGACTATCAATGATATCGATATTGGTGTTTGTATAGCCTACAAACATTACATCTACCGACTCGCAGTATCTCATGAGGCTTATTCCCATGTCTGACAGCCCGTTCACTTTAGTCAGGTGGTTGATGCTGTTGTCTTTAAGGTCGTAATAGAAAATATCGGAAGGTGTGGCAGCGTAAATTTCGTCATGCATCACGTCCACATCGATGACTTTCAGGCCTGGGGTATGTGCCATCCAATCGCCAATGCGTTGGGCGTTTACGACGAAAGTTAATGATAATATTGCTAAAACCAGAGATATTTTTTTCATGTGACATGTTTTTCAAAAAAGTACCCCGGCTGGGAATCGAACCCAAATCTCAGGTTTAGGAAACCTCCGTTCTATCCGTTGAACTACCAGGGCGTTTTCGAGCGCAAAAGTACGAATTTTTTAAATAATTTTGCAATTATATTTATGAATTGTTTAATTTTGCGTGATTTTTCAAACTGAATTTGAGATTATGATTCAAGTTTTTAACTATATCGCTGATCTTCAATCGTTTTTGAAGGCAAAACGTGACTCTGGACTGTCAGTCGGTCTCGTCCCGACAATGGGTGCTCTGCACGAAGGACATCTTTCTTTGATCCGCCGTGCGAAAAAGGAAAACAATGTCGTTGTGGCAAGCGTGTTTGTTAATCCTGTGCAGTTCAACAACCCTGTCGATCTGGAGAAATATCCACGCACACCTGAGAAAGACGTGGCATTGCTTGAAAGCGCCGGCTGCGATGCTGTCTTCATGCCTTCGGTGGAGGAGATGTATCCTACAAAAGTAGAAGATCATTACGATTTCGGAGCTATCGAACACGTGATGGAAGGCGCCTGCCGTCCTGGTCATTTCAACGGAGTGGCGATAGTGGTGCGCAAACTGTTCGAGATAGTGGAGCCCGACAGAGCCTATTTCGGTGAGAAAGACTTCCAGCAACAGGCTATCATCCGTAAGCTGGTTAAGGATTATAATCTGAAACTCGAAATTGTGCCTTGCGACATCGTCCGTGAGAAAGACGGACTCGCTATGAGCTCTCGCAACATGCGCCTCAACGCCGAGGAACGTGTTATCGCACCTTTGATTTACAAGGTTTTGAAGGAAACTGTCGTGAATTATGAGACGATGAGCCCTGCCGAAATGAAGGCTTACGCATTGAAAAAATATTCCGAGATAAAACAATTCGACGTCGAATACGTTGAGATAGCAGACGAGACGACATTGCAGACCGTCGCCGACTGGAAAGACAGCGAACATGCGAGAATTTTTGTGGCATTGCAACTCGGACCGGTCCGTCTGATTGATAACTTGAGAATCTATTAAGATGAATATTGAAATTCTGAAATCGAAAATACATCGCGCTACAGTCACGCAGGCCGACCTCGACTATATCGGCAGCATCACCATCGACGAAGATCTGATGGATGCCGTTAATCTCATTGAGAATGAGAAAGTTGACATCTACGACGTGACGAATGGCAACCGTCTGCACACCTACGTCATCAAAGGTAAACGTGGCAGCGGCGTCATCGGCATCAACGGAGCAGCGGCACATCTCGTGAAAAAAGGCGACATCGTTATAATCGCTTCATACGCCTCGATGGACTTCGAAGAGGCCAAGAAATTCAAGCCGATGATTGTTTTTCCTGACAAAAACAACAAAATTTGAATAAAAAAACGTCCAAAACCCTGTGGTATGTAATCTTCCTCGCATTGGGAGTGGCGTTGTTATGGTTCAGTTTCCGTAACATCGACTTGTCACAGCTTTGGACCGATATCAAAGGAGCCAAGTATTCGTGGATGCTTCTGAGTTTGGCATGTCTTGCCATCTCATTGTATTTCAGAGCTTTACGTTGGAATATCCAAATTGAGGCGCTTGGTTATAAGACGAGAGCTTCGTCAACTTATGGTGCCGTTTTGATTGCTTATTTGGCAAACTGCATCTTTCCTAGATTAGGCGAAGTGGCACGCTGCAGCGTGCTGAAACGCAAAGAAAACATCCCATTTGACAAGACATTCGGCTCGGTTATTTCTGAACGCATCATCGACTTGTTGGTGCTGTTCGGACTGGCGTTTCTGGTTATCGTTTTCCAATGGAAACTCTTGGGAAGTCTCATTACCTCGTGGATGGTGCCGCTTCTTAACAAGCTGATTGACAATGTGTTGCTTGGAATCATTGTGATAGTGGTTGGCATTGCATTAATCATTTTCTTGATTAAAATAATCAGAAGAAACAAGAAAATTGCATCACTTTGGCACGGCTTCATTGATGGCATAAAATCGGTAATAACCATGAAGAAAAAATGGCGTTTTGTGCTGTATACTCTGGCAGTTTGGGGCTTTTACGTGCTGATGACATGGTTGCCGTTTTATATGCTGAGCGAGACATCTCATCTTGGCATTGTTGAGGCTATCACCTTGCTTGGTATCGCCACATTAGGTGTTGTGGCGCCGGTTCCCGGAGGCATCGGCACATATCATTTCATCGCCATCACCTTGCTGAGTGGGTTTTACGGAATCTCAGAGCAGGTTGCAGGCTCTTTTGCTGCCATCAACCACGGCTCACAGATGATATTTTACCTCATCACAGGTATTATAGCCTACGTAGTGATGTTCTTTTTTGACAAAAGAAAACCGATAAACAATTGATTATGAATTACTTCGAAAAGATAAACAACAAGCTCCTTGACGGAGAAAAGCTGATGAAATGGCTTGACGAATGCCGCAAAAACGGCAAGAAAATCGTTTTTTCGAACGGCTGTTTCGACATTTTGCATCGCGGTCATGTTGAATATTTAGCAAAGGCGGCGGCATTCGGCAATGTGATGGTGATCGGACTGAACACCGATGCCTCCGTCAAGCGGTTGAAAGGCCCTTCACGCCCTGTGAACGACGAGAAAGCCCGTGCTTTTGTGCTAGCAGGCCTTGAATTTGTGAGCGCCGTCGTGCTTTTTGATGAAGATACCCCATACAATCTGATAAAGACCGTCCAGCCGGATGTCTTGGTAAAAGGCAGCGACTATAAGCCGGAAAACATTGTCGGATACGACATTGTGACCGCTAAGGGTGGCAAGGTTGTCACTGTTGACTTGGTTGAAGGGTTTTCGACGACGAAGACAATAGAGAAAATGTCTGCGGCCCAGCATTAATGGCCTTAAGGGCTTTAATGGCATTAGTGCCTTTAAGGTGGGGCGGCTGGAAATTAATCAATTTCCAATACCAATCCCTTTAAATATGCTCCCTCTGGGTGATAAATATTTATCGGATGATCTTCCGGTTGTGATAATTGATACAAAATCTTCGCTTTTCGGCCGGTTTCAATCGCGGCGGCCATTACGATGCTCTGGAACTGCGCCTTGTCGACGGCTTGCGAGCAGCTGAAAGTGAACAGCAAACCACCTGCCTGAATCTTTTTGATAGCCTCTTTGTTGATGAATTTGTAACCC
>JAFYNO010000134.1 GCA_017549705.1 Bacteroidales bacterium
GATGTTATCATCTTGCGATTCACGTTATAAGATTAAAGAATATCCGAAGGCAGAGCGCGACGAGACTGTCGTGGACGATTATTTCGGAACTAAGGTCGCTGATCCTTACCGTTGGCTCGAAAACGACACTTCAGCAGAGACCAATGCTTGGGTTGAGGCGGAGAGAGTTCTCACCAACGACTATCTCAGCCATATTCCGTTAAGGGCAAAATTGAAAGACAGATTGACGCAAATCGCTGATTATGAGAAATATGGCGTTCCGTCGAAACGTTTTGGAAAATATTTCTACAGCAAGAACGACGGTCTGCAGAACCAGAGCGTTTATTACATGCAAGATGCCAACGGCGGAGAACCTGAGGTGCTTCTCGACCCGAACAAGCTCTCTGATGACGGCACTGTCTCTCTCGGCGGCATGAGTCTCTCGCACGACGGCAAATATCTTGCTTACACCATCCAGCGCAGCGGTTCCGACTGGGTTGAGATTTATGTGAAAGACGTGGCGACAAAAGAGCTGCTCCCAGACCATATCGAATGGGCTAAGTTCACTGGCGCCAACTGGTATAAAGACGGATTCTTCTATGCCGCTTACGACAAGCCGGTGGAAGGCAAGGAGTTCTCAAACGTGAACGAGAATCATAAGATTTACTATCATAAGCTCGGTGACCCTCAGGAGAAAGACCAGCTTTTCTATGAGAATCCGGCACAGCCTCGTTATTTCCACGGCGTCAGCGTCGATGAGAAAGAACGTTACATGTTCCTTTATGAGAGCGGTCAGGGTGCTGGACATACCTTGTGGATTCGCGACATGAATGATCCAAAGGGCAAGTTCGTGCAGATCGCCTTCGACATGGATTATCAGTACAGCCCAATCGACATCATCGATGGTAAGATGTACATCATGACAAACTACGATGCTCCTAAAGGCATGGTTTGTGTAGTAAATCTTGATGATTTGAACAAAGCCTCTATTGAAAACTGGGAGGTGTTGATTCCTGAAAACGAGAATGTGATGGTCGGCGCACAGATGGGTGCTGGCAAAATGATTGTCACATACGACAAGGACGCGGCTAACCACGCTTACGTTTATAATCTCGACGGCACTATGTTGCACGAGATTCAGTTTCCGACATTTGGCTCGAGTGGCATCAACAGCCGTTATGATGAGCTGGAGATCTTCTACGCTTTCACGTCATTTACATTCCCGACAACTATTTATAAATATGATATTGAGTCGAACACATCAGAGGTATTCCGCGCTCCTAATGTAGACTTCAACCCTGAAGACTACACCACTGAGCAGGTGTTCTACACCAGCAAAGACGGCACACGCGTCCCGATGTTCCTGACATACAAGAAAGACCTCAAGAAGAACGGTAAGAACCCGACTTTGCTTTATGGTTATGGCGGATTCAACATCACATTGAACCCTGGCTTCTCGGTGAACCGTATCCCATTCCTTGAGAAGGGCGGTGTTTATGCTATGGCAAACCTCCGTGGCGGCAACGAATACGGTGAAGAATGGCATATCGCAGGTACTAAGTTGCAGAAACAGAATGTGTTCGATGACTTCATCGCTGCAGCAGAATACCTCATTGACAATAAATATACTTCACCAGATTATCTGGCAGTCAATGGCGGCTCAAACGGTGGCTTGTTAGTTGGCGCAGTCGTCAACCAGCGTCCTGAGTTGTTCCGTGTGGCAGTGCCTCAGGTCGGTGTGATGGATATGTTGCGTTATCATCTGTTTACCATCGGCTGGAACTGGGCAAGCGACTATGGCACCAGCGAAGACAGCGAGGAGATGTTCAAGGCATTGTATGCCTATTCACCATTACATAACATCAAGAGCGGCAAGGATGTGCATTACCCAGCCATCATGGTGACGACAGCTGACCACGACGACAGAGTCGTTCCTGCTCATTCATTCAAATATGCGGCTACATTGCAAGCTGCTGAAACCGGCGACGAGCCTAAGATCATCCGCATCGATAGCAAGGCTGGTCATGGTGGTGGCAAGCCGATGGCGAAAGTCATTGAGGAGCAGGCCGATATCTATGCTTTCATACTTTACAATATGGGAATTGAATAATTTTTTAAGACATAAGACGATGAGATTAAAACATTTAATGTTCATCCCGTTATCAATTTTATTGATAGGATGTGGTGAGAAATCAGACAAAAAGCAGAAGTACGATCCGGTCATCCCGGTGCAGATTGATGTCGTTGACTTCGACGACGGTAATAGTTACCGCAATTATGTCGGTACGCTCAAGAGTGAGATGAAGATTGCGTTGTCGTTCCCTTTGGGGGGCTGCATCACCGACATATATGTCCATAATGGTCAGAAAGTTAAGAAAGGTGCAATCATAGCAAGAGTCGATGAGACCACTGCGAAGAGTCTTCATGAGACTGCGTTGGCATCACTCAACCAGGCTGAAGATGGCTACGAACGTCTGAAACAAGTCCATGAGGAAGGCGGCATCAGCGACGTACGTTGGGTCCAGATGGAGACCGACCTCGAGAAGGCTCGTCAGGCTGAGATCTCGACACGCAAACACCTCGAAGACTGCACCATCTATGCTCCGCAGGACGGCATCGTCAGCATGAGCGAGCGTGTGGTGGGCGAGTATATGCGTCCTTCAGAGGCATTCTGCAACATCATCGACATGAACAAACTCGTCGTTGAGTTCTCCGTTCCTGAGAAGGAAGTGGGAAATGTGAATATCGGTGACCCGGCTATAGCAGAGATTCATGCTCTTGGCGATATCACACGCGACATCAAAATCTCTGATAAGGCTATCGTTTCAAATCCTTTCGGACACACCTATACCGTGAAGGCTAAAATTAACCTTGACGGTCTGGATCCGCTTCCGGGTATGGTGACAAAGATACGTCTCAACAGCACCGCCAAATCGGGCATCATAGTGCCGGCATCATGCGTGCAGACAGTATCTGACGGCATCGCAGTGTGGACCTTGAAGAACGGCAGATCATACCGTCGCCTCATCGATGTCGGCGACTTCGTGAAGAACGGCGTGCTCGTAAGCAAAGGTCTCGACTACGGCGACACTATCGTCACAGTTGGCTACCAGAAGCTGTTCAACGGAGCTAAAGTCTCATTTAAGTAACCAATCAAAAGAATAGAGACATGGCTCAGAAAAGAAATATAGTCGAAGCTGCGATGAGGAACAACAACCTTGTGTTCTTCTTCATGGCAGTCATCGTCATCTTCGGTTTCTTCGCGCTTCCTCGCTTGAAGAAGAACGAGTTCCCGGATGTGACGATACGTACAGGCGTGGTCGCTGTGGTTTATCCGGGCGCCACGGCCGACGAGATAGAGCAGAGGGTGACAGGCGTCACAGAACAGTATCTGTTCACCTTCAGCGACGTGGATAAAAACAAGACATATTCGTATGCCAAAGACGGCATGCTGATAATCATCGTCAACCTCAACAACGACTGCGTTGACGCTAAGATGACATGGTCGCGTATCCGTCAAGGATTGGTGTTGTTTAAGTCAACGAACTTGCCTAAAGGCGTCTTAGCCACTGCGGTTATCGATGACTTCGGTAACGCCTCGTCGTTGCTGCTCGCCATCGAGAGTGACCAGCGTTCATCGCGTGAGTTACGTGAGTTTGCTGATAAACTCGCTGATAAGCTGCGTACCATCAAGACGATGGGTAACATCAAGATCGTGGGTGAACAGACCGAAGAGATTGCCGTTTATATGGACCCGGCACGTATGACGCAGTATGCAGTGTCGCCAGGTATTGTGACTGCTGAGTTGGCTGCACATAGCTTGCGTACCATCTCAGGTAAGGTCGACAATGAAGACGGTCAGGCTTTGATACATGTGGAAGTGCCTATCGATGACTTATATACACTTAACGAATTGGTCATCTTCTCCGACCAGATTACTGGTCAGACAGTGAAGCTTCGCGACGTGGCACGTCTCGAGCGCCGCTATCAGGAGGCATCGCAATACATCCAATATTCAGATAGTATCGTCGATAAAAATCGCTGTCTGATGTTCTCAATGGAGATGCGTCCGGGCTACAACGTGGTGGCATTCGGCGAAGAGGTGAACCAGAAAATCGACGCCTTCCTGGCGACGGCGCCACCTGACATCAAGGTGCACCGTATCACCGACCAGCCTGTCGTGGTAAACAAGTCAGTGATGTCGTTCCTGAAAGACCTCATCGAGGCTATCCTCATCGTTATCTTGGTGATGCTTATGCTGTTCCCGCTGAGAACCGCTTTGGTGTCGTCGACATCTGTGCCGGTGTGTATCGCGGCAGCATGGGCTATCATGTATCTGTTAGGAATGGAACTCAACACCGTGACGTTGGCGGCTCTCATCGTCGTCTTAGGTATGATCGTCGACGACTCGGTGGTTGTTATCGATGGATATACCGACATGCTTGCGGAAGGGCACTCGCGCTGGTATTCAGCCGCAGTGTCAACAAAGCAGCTCATGACCTCAATGCTCATCGCCACATGCTCAATCTCGTGCATGTTCTTCCCGATGTTACCACTGATGAACGGCACCAATATGGGCGACTTCATCAAGTTGTTCCCATGGGCAATATTTATCACTTTGGCATGCAGCTTCTTGTACGCCATCTGGGTAATTCCATATATGTCGGCAAGGATGATCGCACCTCAGAATCCTAACAAACGCTCAAGATTCGAGAAGATTCAAGCTAAGTTCTTCGACATCCTGCAAAATGGATATAAGAGACTTCTTAACCTCTGCTTCCGTCATAAATGGGCGACAGTGTTCACGGCTGTGCTGTCAGTGTTTATCGGACTTTTCTTCTTCACGAAGATCAATATCCAGATGTTGCCTAAGGCTGAGCGTGACAGCTTTGCTGTAGAGATTCATCTGGCATACGGCAGCTCCATCGAGGAGACAGCAGCTGTGGCAGATTCTCTGACGAAGATTTTGAAGGCTGATAAACGTGTGAAATCGGTGACGTCGTTCATCGGAATGGCATCGCCACGTTTCCATATGACATACGCTCCGGAGCCGACCCCGACAAACGCCTACGCGCAGTTCATCGTGATAACACAGTCGGATAAGGCGACCAAGGAGATGATGAACGAATATCCGAAGAAGTATGAAAACTACTTCCCAATAGCGCAGATTCGTTTCAAACAGATGGACTATCAGATCGTCAACGCTCCTGTCGAGTATTACATCAAAGGTGATGACTATGAGAAGCTCGGCATCGTCAGCGACTCAATTCTCACATTCATGAAGAAGAGTCCGAACCTGTTCTATGTCCACTCGGATTTCGACGAGACGGAAGAGATAATCAATGTGGAACTCGACATGGAAGAGGCCAGCCGTCTCGGCGTGACACAGTCGGTGCTGTCGGTCTATCTGGCAAGCGCTTTGACTGGAAGCAGTATCGTCTCATTGTGGGAAGGCGGTTATAACCTGCATACTACGGTGTATACCGAAGGTGTCCATCATATTGATTATGAAGGTCTTGGCGATATGTTGATTCCAACGTCGAAGCCAGGCGAGTGGGTGCCGCTGCGTCAGGT
The DNA here is from genome assembly GCA_017549705.1 of Bacteroidales bacterium. GTDB lineage: Bacteria > Bacteroidota > Bacteroidia > Bacteroidales > F082 > Limimorpha. The sequence goes on from JAFYNO010000134.1 coordinate 5,554, forward strand.
GGCTAAGCTGAATCCACAGTTCAAACACTGCAACCTGCCACACCGTAACGGAATGAAATGTATCACAGTGGCTGCCGACGTCATCCCGGGTGCCGGACAGCTCAAAGAGTTCTCTAGGATTGACGATTACATTGAGACGCTTGATATCCCGGATGATATTATCATCGAACAAGGTGGCTCGATGGCGGTGACGAAAGAGACGGTGCCATCACTCATTCAGTCAATAGTGGCTGCTATCGTGGTGATGTTCATCGTGCTGATCATCCACTATGCGAAAATCGGAATCTCGTTGCTGTCACTGTCAGTGTCGGTGCTGTGTATCTTCGGTGCCACCTTCGGACTGTGGCTGTTCGGCCTCGATCTGTCGGTGACGGCCATCTTAGGTGTTATCTCTCTCATCGGTATCATCGTGCGTAATGCTATCATCATGTACGACTATGCCGCTGAGCTTCGTGAGAAAGAACATATCCCAGTGCATCAGGCAGCATACGAGGCGGGTCTGCGCCGTATGCGACCTATCTTCCTCACATCAGCTACGACAGCTCTCGGCGTCATCCCGATGATCTTGGCTAAGACATTACTTTGGGAGCCTATGGGCGTGGTGATCTGTTTCGGCACAATACTCACTTTCCCATTGGTGGTGACGGTGCTTCCAGTGGCTTACTGCCTCGCTTTCGACGCTGGTGAACGCGACAATAAGTTTTACAACAACATCTGGAAGTCATTCACAAAACAACTCGATAGACGTGACAGACGTAATGAGAAGATGAATTTGAAAGGGCATAATAATTAGACTGAAGAGATATGAAAAGATATTTTTTGATATTAGTTTTGATGTTTCTGACGCTAGGCTTGACGGCACAAGATGACGTCTTGACCCTTGACTCTTGTTTCGCTTTGGCGAGGACAAACAATGCGCAGTTTAAGACTAACCGCATCGAGATCGAGAAGGCTCAGGAAGTTAAGAAGCAGGTGTATACTAAGTTTTTTCCGCAGGTCGATGCGCGGTATTTCGCCTATAATGCTGTCAATCCGATAATTCAATATGGTGTTGATGATATCCATGATGAGTTTGGTGAGATTTTAAAGGCTATCATCGAGTACCTTAACAATAATGTAGGTTTGGGTCTCCCAGAGGAGATTGACCTTTTGCAGAAAGGCCACAGTATCAGCGCTACAGCGATACAGCCTGTGTATGCGGGCGGACGTGTGCGTAACGGCAACAAACTCGCTGAGTTAGGTATCGAGGCCGCAGAGCTGAAGGCTCAGGTGTCGGAACGTGACGTGATGGAAAACATCGAGTCGACATACTATCTCATCGTCGGCTTGAAGTCGAAGGTGGCGACGCTGGAGTCGGCATTGAACCTCATCGACTCCCTCGACCGTGTTGCTGATGTGGCATTGAAAGCAGGTCTCGTGACCAAGAACGACCAGCTTCGTGTGGCACTCGAGCGCAACAAATACAAGGCATTGCAACTTCAACTTAACAACGGCATCGTGCTAGCCTCACAACTTCTCTGTCAGGAGATAGGCATCGAGTATCCGGAAGACGGCCTTAACCTCGATGATGATCTGCATCATGCCAATATGTTTGTTGAAGAAGAAGGCTTTGAGCGTCCTGAGATGCGACTTCTTCAGATGCAGATCGACGCTGAGATGCTTCAGAAGAAACTCACTAGAGGAGAGGCTTTGCCACAGGTCGGAATAGGCGCGATGGTGCAATATGGCAATGTCATCAAGAGTTACAAAGGCAACGCCATATTCTTCGCTGCCGTGCAGATCCCGATTTTGCAATGGTGGGAGACATCCCATAAGATCAAAGAGCACAACCTCAAGATTGAGCAGTACGAAATCATGCAGAAAGACCTCACCGAGAAGATGACTCTGCAGGAGAAGCAGGCTTGCAACCAGATGTCAGAGGCCATGGCGCTGATGAAATCCGACGAGTCGGCTCTCGATATGGCGCAGGAGAACTATCGTGTCGCCGAGCTCAACTACAAAGCCGGTGTCAACACCATCACAGACGTCCTCGAGGCGAACGCGTTGCTCCTTCAGGCGCAGAACGCCATCACTGACAGGCAGATCACTTATGTGACGGCAAGGAGACGGTATCATGATTTGACTGGACGTTAGACTTTAGACGTTAGTCTTTAGTCTTTAGACCTTAGTAGAGACGTCACAGTGTGGCGTCTCTTTTTTATTTGGAAGGCAATAGAAAGATTGGTTGCGAAAAAAATAATAAAACTTGCATTATTATAAAAATAATTATTATCTTTGCAATAATTAAAAAGATGATAATATATGAAGAGTTTAAACAATCCTTTTGTTATAGGAAACTACGCTGGTGAGCATTATTTTTGTGACCGTGTATCTGAAAGTAAAGAGTTGATAGACAATATATTAAATGGTAGAAATACAGTTCTTGTATCACATCGAAGAATAGGTAAGACGGGTCTGATTTGTCACTGTTTTGAACAGCCTGAAATAAACAAAAACTACAATGTTTTCTTTGTAGATATACTTGCTACAACCTCATTACAGGAGTTTGTTCTGGCTTTAGGAAAGGAAATTATCCGAACTTTGAAACCTAAAAGCAAGAAATTTGTCGATTATTTTAAGAATATTTTTGTCTCGTTGAGAGGTGGATTTAAAATTGATGCTCAAACAGGTGAGCCATCATTCGAAATAGGATTAGGGGATATAGAATCACCGGAAACCACTTTGGATGAAATTTTCAAGTATCTCGGGAATGCTGATAAGCCATGTGTTGTGGCGATAGATGAGTTTCAGCAAATAGGCTATTATCCTGAGAAAAACGTGGAAGCTTTGTTGAGAACTAAAATACAGCATTGCCCAAATTGCAATTTCATTTTTGCTGGCAGCGAGGCCGATGTGCTGATAAACATGTTCAATTCGCAAGACAAGCCATTTTACAAAAGCGCCACATTTATGGAGATTGGAAGGATTGATATTGAGAAATATATAGAATTTGCGATAGGACTTTTCGCAGAAAACAAGAAAAAAATATCAGAAAGTTTTGTTGAAAAGGCATATAACTCAGTCGACGGAGTTACTCTTTATGTTCAATTCATTATGAATGAGTTATATCAGATTGTCCCTCAAAACGGAGCTGTTAACGATGAAATATATGATAAAGCGTTAAACATATTGCTTGACAAACAATCGTTTGTGTACACCAATATGTTTTCAGATATGACTTTGCGTCAGAAGGAAGTCTTAATGGCTATGGCAATGGATGAAGGAGGCTCAGAGGTTATGTCGTCAAATTTTATTGACACATATAATTTGAAATCGTCGAGTTCTGTACAATCTTCGTTGAAAGGACTGATAACAAAGAAAATTGTGGCCAAAGAGAATGGTAGTTATGTCATATCAGACAGGTTGTTTAAACTGTGGCTGAGAAGGATGTGATTTTTTTTTGTAATTCTAAAATCTTTTTTCTAACTTTGCGGTGTTATTAAATTCAACTGACTATTAACATAACACTGCTTTTATGAAAAAGATATTACTCCTTGTTGTTGCAGTAGTCTTTGCAGCGAATTTATTTGCTGAGAACGTTAATCAAAACAAAGCTCAGAAGATTGCTAAAGCCTTTGCCGCTCAGCGCGATAGAAACGCTGCTAAGGTTAAGACCGACATCGTGTATTCTCACCCGATGCCTAATACCAGAGATGCTGCGTTTTATGTTGTGAACCTTGAAAATAGCGGCTTTGTTATTGTTTCTGCCAACGACGTGGCGCATCCTGTGATAGGATATAGCTTCGACAGACCTTGGCCGACAACGGGAAATATTCCGCCTCAGATTACCGATTATTTGGATGATTTGGCTGGACAAATCGAGGCGGCTTCTCAGAAACAATCCGATAAAGCCATCAAAGCAGAATGGCAGGAATTATTATCGATAAACCCCAATAATCCTCCACAACCTAAAGGAAATAGAACTCAAGTCGGACCGCTTCTGACAACCATTTGGGATCAGGGGCAATATTATAATGCGATGTGTCCTGAGGATGCTGGTGGCCCTGACGGGTATGTATGGACTGGGTGTGTTGCAACTGCGATGGCGCAGATTATACGATATAATCAATACCCACAACAAGGTAGAGGTGTTCATAGTTATAACACCAATTATTATGGTGGCACATATGGCATTCTTACTGTCGATTATAATAATGAAACTTACGATTACAGCAACATGCCTGATGCACTAACAAACGAGAGTACAGAAGAACAGATAAATGCTGTAGCTCAGTTAATGAGAGATTGTGGTGTTGCAGTAAATATGATGTATACCTCATGGGAAAGTGGCGCATTCGATATGGATGCTCGTGCTGCACTTATAAACTTCTTCAGATATAGTCCAGATATGAGTTTTGCAGAAAAATCGTTTTTCTCTAATGATGAATGGAACAATATGTTGCAAACAGATTTGAATGCGAATCGTCCGGTTTATTATGCTGGCCGTGGTACAGGAGGCCATGCCTTTGTTTGTGATGGGTATAATTCTGAAGGCTATTATCATTTTAATTTCGGTTGGAGTGAGGCAGGCAATGCATGGTATCTTTTAAATGCCGTGAATCCTCTTAATTTGAGTTTTAATAGTGACCAAGTAGCTATTCTCGGAATATCACCTGATAGTGATGGTAATGTCATTTTAGGTCAGATGCAAGGTACAAGCACGTTTACTGTTGATGAGCCATTGGAGTTTTATCATATTATGGGACATAATCAGTATGAAGGACATAATTACACCAATCAATGTGACAATATTGTAACATTTATATCTGCTGATGAGGAAGAACAAATGGTCGTTGATATAATGGAGTATGAAGATCAGAATATTACAATATATGATTCTTCTGGTTTATGGCATACATTATGTGGCGGTTGTGGGAATGATTTAAATTCAGATGTATCTTCGACAAATACAGTGTCAATAAACTATTCTGGCAACCTATTTTATGCAGGTTTTGAATTAATAATTAGTCAGAATAGTGATTGCCGAATGGTATCCAATATATTGTCTTCTGTTGATATGACAACAGTACATTTAAGTTGGGCAGAGCATGGAAATGCTACACAATGGCAGGTGGAGTATGGTGAACAAGGGTTTTCTCATGGTGAAGGAACACTTATCTCTGTTAATAGCACTTCAGTAGATATTGTATTTTTACAAAAATTGACAAAACATGATATTTATATTCGTTCTGTTTGTGATGAAAACGAATATGGTTTGTGGGCGAAGAAGACAGTAATGACAGATGCTCCTTATTGGCAGGATATTGTTACATCGCAACCGGATGGTTATATATTAAATGAGGAAACAAATACTGTAGAGATTTCTTCAGCAGAAGGCTTTGCATGGTGGGCTAGACCTGAGAATAAAAATAGAAATGTTGTACTTACGGCAGATATTGATTTGTCAGGTTATAAATGGAAAAAAACAGAGATTTGGGGCGTTTATTTTAATGGTAATGGTCATATTATTTCAAATGCATACATGAATGAAAATACTTATGAGTTGGGTTTGTTCTCTACAATAAGTTCATGTACTATTGATAATGTCGGTGTTGAGAATTGTTATGTTAAAGGTAGTTATCGTGTCGGTTGTTTGATTGGACGTGTATGGACTAGCGTGATTAAAAATTGTTACGTATCAAACAGTTATGTTGAAGGTACTGATTGTGTTGGTGGTCTAATAGGCGAAAACGACCAAGGATTAGTAATAAACAACTATGTCAATGTTAATGTTATTGGTAATAGGTGGACAGGTCTTATGATAGGCTTTTCGTGGATCGGTACAATACGAAATTGTTATTCCGCCGGTGGACTTGTTATGCGTTCTTATTGTTATAACGCTGGCATTGTGGCATATTCAACATCTGGTGAAATATCAAATTGTTATAGCGTAAAATTACCTATGGGCGTTGTCGGTTATTCAGGAATTACTGTTGTAAGAGATACTTCAACGTTTGTCCAAGCAAATTCTGGATGGACTTTATTATCTTCAGTTACTTTTGATGATACTCCTGAAACAGATTTGTTGTTTGTGTTGAATAAAGGCGTTGTACAATATAATGATAGTTCATATAACACTTGGTCGGAAGATAATGATAACAGCAATAATGGATATCCTGTATTTGATGAAAAATATGTAGTACAGTGTCCAAACGTTTCAGATTTGTTGGTAAAAAATATATACACAGGTAATGAACATGCTGTTTATGTGGGGTGGACAGAAACCGGTAATTCAACACAATGGAAAATTAGATATCGCCGTCATGATATACCAAATTCACCATATACATATATTACAACAACAAATAATCCTGAAATTATTAATGGAATACCTTTAGAATATATATATGATTTCAGTGTTCAGTCTATGTGTGGTTCAAATTGTAACAGTGGTTGGGTCGAAACACAAGAAGTTGTCATCGATTTACCATTATGGACAGATATTATTACCGAATGTCCTGAAGGCTATGTGGAAGATGAGTTTGGCAATGTTACAATAACTTCAGCCGAAGGATTGGCATGGTTTTCAATTCTGTCAAAAAATGGCAATTATTATCAAGGAAAAACTGTGCAACTCGCCAATGACATAGATTTGGCAGGTTACAGATGGGTGCCTATTGGCTATCAATCACCGTATCATCCATCATCAAGTCGCTTTTGTGGAATATTCGATGGAAACAATTATAACATTAGTAATTTATATGTAAATTGCAATGACATTCAATATGCTGGATTGTTTGGATTATGTGAAGGTGCTATGTTGAAAAATATCAATATTTTAAGTGGTAGCATAAAAAATTGGTGTGCTTATAATTCCGATGAAGAGGGTACTGGTGGCTTGGCCGGTTTGGTGGCTGAGACAAGTATTATGAACTGTCATTCTTCGATCAATGTAAGTGGAGTCGCCCATGTGGGATCTCTCTGTGGCACTGTGCGAAGTGACAATTACTCCTCGATAATACAAAATTGTTCTGCTACAGGAAATGTTGTTGGCAGGGAAGGCAGTGGCGGTTTAGCCGGATGGTTTTATGGCAATGTCACAGTGAAAAATAGTTTTGCCACTGGTAATGTTTCTATGATGCAACAATTGAATATAAACCCGTGGTATGTCGGCGGCTTGGTTGGTAATTTCATGATGGCGAGTGCATATAATTGCTACTCAACAGGTACCGTTGACATTAATTCCTCTTATACAGGAGCGGTTATTGGCTGTCCATATATCAACACTCATATACATTATATATACGGACAAGACGGTGTCAATCCAGGAATGGAATTAACAGGAAACTATTGTGAGGATATAGCGGACACAACACAATTCCATCACAATGGAAATACTAATTCACTTTTATCATCTGTAATGGTGGACAATGTGGAGTATTCTGATTTACTGGATGCATTAAATGCATGGGTAATTATGAAGAATGACCAGAATCTAAAAACATGGGTGTTAGATAATAATACCGGATATCCTGTATTAGGTGATTACTTTGAACCATCATGCTACAATCCGACAGAGTTGGCCGTATCAAATGCGACTGTTATTGGAGATCCAACCATACGCACACAATTAGCTTGGGAACAAATTGGTGAACCAGATCATTGGGAAGTTTTGTATGTGGCAGCAGAACGTGACATAAATGAAGGTGTTATTGTATCTGTTGATAGTAATCCATGTTTTCTCACAAACATTCCTGTCGGTCAACCACTTGATTTTTATGTGCGTGCTGTTAATAATCCAGGGGATTTAAGTGGATGGAGTGAACCTGTTACATATATACCAGATAAATTAAGATGGACGGAAGTTGTTACTACAAAGCCGGATGGGTATTTGGAAGATATAAATGGAGATGTGTATATATCTACAGCAGAGGGCTTGGCATGGTTGTCGTCAGTTACAAATGGTTTGAATGGTAGTCAGACGATGTATTTTAATAGTAAAAAAGTTTATCTTTTATCAGATATTAATATTAGTGAATATCGTTGGACTGCTATGGGATCTTGGGGGCTTCAATCTTTTGATGGTAATGGGCATACAATTAGTGGATTGTATTGTAACGAACTGTCAGATGGCCAAGGTCTTTTTATGAATACTAACGGAATTATGATAGAGAATTTATCACTAAGACAATGTGATGTTTGGGGTGAGGTATATGTTGGTATTTTGGCAGGATCGGGGGGCGGCACAATAATGAATTGCAGTGTCGAAGGTGATGCCCATGGTATTCAAATGGTAGGTGGCTTGTTTGGAATATCAAATCATGGTAGAATTGTCAATTCTTGTTATCAAGGAAATGTTATTGCAAGATCTGACATTACAAAAGTAAATTGTGTTGGAGGATATATAGGTGGCATCTCTGGTACTGCTTCTGAAAACGCCATTATTAACTGTTATATTGTGAGTGAAATCGATGATGCTTCATATGCAGGTATTATTACTGGAATAGGAAATGTTCCTGATACTGTTTCGAACTGCTTCTACAAAGTCTATCAAACGAACCTCCCAATAACCACTGCTGAAAGTTATACGGCAAACAACTCCAGTTTCTTCGGAAGTGGCATCACATGGAATCTTAACAATCCTCCTTATGTGAATGGTGAATTTCACACCGACCTCCTTTCCGCTCTCAACGCCTGGGTGGACGCGAACAACACTAACGGCGAATACCTGCACTGGGTAGCAGATACGGCGATGGTCAACGGCGGATTCCCGATGCTGGAAGTTCCAACATATTATACTATTACTGTCTCATCTAATCCTGAACCGGGAGGAACAGTTGCTGGCGGCGGAGATTATCTTGAAGGCGCTCAAGCAACCTTAACAGCAACCGCTAACACCGGTTACCACTTCGTCAACTGGACTCTAAACGGCGTTAGTGTCTCTAATAACCTTAGCTTCACTATAACCGTCACTGAAGCTGCCAATTATATTGCTAACTTTGAGCTTAACAGCTATCAAATCACAGCTACCGCAAATCCTACATCAGGCGGCACAGTTTCAGGCTCTGGCACCTACAACTATGGTGCTACAGCGACATTAACCGCCACCGCAAATACTGGATATACCTTTATTGATTGGACTCTAAACGGCGTTAGTGTCTCTACTAACCCTAGCGTCACTATAACAGTAACAGAAGCTGCCAATTACGTTGACAACTTTGAGCTTAACAGCTATCAAATCACAGCTACCGCAAATCCTACATCAGGTGGCACAGTAACCGGCTCTGGCACCTACAACTATGGTGCTACAGCGACATTAAC
>JAFYNO010000135.1 GCA_017549705.1 Bacteroidales bacterium
AAGATGCTGTTGCCGTTCTCTGTAGAGGTAAACCGTATGCCTCCTATGCCATTCACCAGATCCCTTGATGGGGTTGTTCCTGTAATCAGTTCATTCCATTCCTCTACTGTGGGTGTGCGCCAACCATTGCCCATAATGGCCAAAGCCGCGTCGTCCACGGACTCCAAGATGGTAATATTGTCGGGGGTCTCGAATGATTCAGGGAGCCAAGTGTCTTGGGTGTTATACTTAGTGAGCCACAGATTGGGTCCATTATCACCTTGTTCCCAGTGAATTGTATCATTATCGGTTGGGTCAGGGTCTTGGGCATACTTGTATTTACTCCAACAGTATGCAGTCTTTGGTGCGGTTTCTGCCCAAGCGAAGAATTTGCCGTAACCCTCGTGCGTGCATGAGCCTACGTTGCAGGCAGCCCACAAGAGTCCGCTCTCAAGTCCGAGGTCAACATATTCGAGTCCAACCGAAATTCCGTTGTATCCACCATAGTAAGTATTGGCTTTTATGGTAGGTATGTAGATGTTCTGGGAAATGTCATTGTCGCCTTCGTCTTTGTATGAGACTGTGGCATTTGGCACCGAACTCTGCGGCAGCAGGATGGCCCACCTCTCGGCGGGATCTGAGCCACTAATCTTATGGAGCGTCACCTCGCCAGTTTCATCCTTGGTGGTTATTCCAGGATTTTCAAAGTCGATAAGAGCTGTGGTTTTCATCCCCGAAATCGTGACGAGAGTATTATCTGTGGATGGTGTTGGCCAAGCCCAGAATTTCACCAAGCCGCACTTGTTTTCAAGCATACATGAATAGGCAGATACTTTTTTAGAGTATTTTTGTGTGGAATGACCGTATGAAAGAATAGGAAGCTTACTACCCGTTTGGTCAGCGATGCTCCAATCAAACTTTCTTGTTGGATTTGTCGCCGACGGCGTGTACAGTTCGCCAGTATATGCACCGCCAATGAAATAGAAGTGCAGATAATCCCGGTAAGCAGCTGCACATGTATCGGCGATTTCGATGTCGCCGCTGAAAGCACCGTTATAGTATTCCAAGGTGCCGACATAATAGCCATGGTTGCCCACATAGAGTTTGTCGCCGTTCTCAAAGACGTAGGCACCTGATTCAAGATACACGACATGCTTGTCGCCATGGCCAGCATTCACACTGATGTGAACTAAATTTCCGTTGACTCCAGGTGTAACAGCAGCAATTTGCTCCACCTGTTTCTTGCACTGGCTAAATCCTATTAATAAAGTTATAGTGATGATAAATGTTATGACTCTCTTCATGACGGTTATTTTTTATTGTTATTTTTTCTTTTTTTGATTGCATATGCTACGCCTGTTATTGCAAGAACAGCCAATCCTCCATCGAGCGGCGCTTCTTGTCCAAACACCTGTGTCGTGATATTAAATCCCCCATACACATCAGAACCGAATATCTGAGTTCCAATATTGTAGTTTCCGAAATTATCGCTGCGGGTAATGTTGATATCGTTATCAAAAAAAGCATCTTTTTTTTGAGCGTGCGCTGGAAGCGCTAAGCACATCACTATCATCAGCAAAATCAGCAAAGCCTTACTATTTACTAGCTTTTTCATTATAATTTTCAAAAGGATTAAACACTCGTTTTTTAAGGCCGCAAAAATACATTTTTTTTAATATCAAAATAAAAATTTTATAACAAATTTTAATACCAAAAAAAACTAATGGCTAATGGCTAATAGCTAATGGCTTTTTACTATTTTTGTAAAAATTTTTTACGATGAAAAACAACGGCTTCTTATCACCTTCACAAATTGCATGGCGTCGCTACAAAAGCAACATCGCCGGCATGATTTCGTTGATTTTCATCATCTTATGCGCACTGATGGCGGTCTTCGCCTATTACATCATACCTGATAACACCCCCGACGCCAACACCCAGATTCTGGAAATTTCAACCCAGAAACCGGGCTTCGAAGTCGACATTCTGCTCGTCAACAAGCCGACACAAGTCGAGAAAGCGGGATTTTTCAAAAAACTTTGGAGCGGACAGCCCTCGCCATATCGCCAAATCCCGTTTGACTCGTTAAAGATAGAAGAAACAACGACAACTGTATATCTTTTCAATCCCGAGCATAGCGGCGCTGTTCAAGAGGAAATCGTCGAAAACAGCACTCTTCCCGAAAATCACGTCGTTCACCGCAAATATCTCCTTGGCACCGACCAGTTCGGGCGTGATTTTCTGAGCCGCCTCGTCCTCGGCACCCGCATCAGTTTCTCGGTCGGTTTCATCGCCGTGTTCCTCTCTGTCGTCATCGGACTCTTCATCGGGGGACTCGGCGGCTTCTTCCGCGGGCGTGTCGATGACGTCACCATGTGGCTCATCAACGTGGTGTGGTCGCTACCTACCTTGTTGATAGTCATAGTGATAACGTTCGCCTTGGGCAAAGGTGTCATTCAAGTGTTCATCGCCGTCGGTCTCACCATGTGGGTGGAAGTGGCGCGCGTCACCAGAGGCCAGATTTTATCAATTCGTGAAACAACTTTCGTGGAAGCCGGTCGCGCCTTAGGATTCAAAAACGCAAGAATAATCATAAAACACATTATCCCGAACATCCTCAACCCTATCATCGTCATCTCGGCAGCCAACTTCGCCACGGCGATATTGCTTGAGGCGGGCTTGAGTTTCCTGGGAATCGGCGTGCAGCCGCCCATGCCGTCGTGGGGCTCAATGATTAAGGAAAACTACGCCTACATTATCTTGAACGACGCATACTTAGCCATACTCCCAGGCATCGCCATCATGCTGCTGGTGCTCGCTTTCATGTTGATGGGCAACGCCTTACGTGAAGCTCTTAACGTAAAAAAATAAACTATCAGAATCCTTCATACCAGCAACCGTCACCTCTGACTGCGGTACATCTTTCTTTATAGAAATTAAACTTCAAGGCAACATACAAATCCAAGCCATATGATTTGCCGACACCAATAAAATTCAAGATATTTTGCGTGCCGATAGTCAAAAATCCTAACCTGGACTCCAGCCCCACATATAGTTTCTCATAATTGAAAAATGTCACCGGGATGGTGAGGTCAAAATACGGCGTCTCGTAACGAGGCTCGACGACGAAAAGTGCAGGCCGGATAGCTGAATACGTTAATAGCTTCATCGGCTGAACCCAAGTGGCGTTGAGATAAAGCTTCTTAGTGATACTATAATCGAATTGTACGCTAAATGCCGTCGGAAGACCCATCCAGAAGCTGTCAGAACCACGCGTCTCAGACTTATTATCATGAAACATCGCGGTCAGTCTGTCCATCATATCATCAAAATCCTGAGCGCCATCAAGCTGTTTACCGTCAAACTGCTTGTCAGTATCACAAGCCAACTTGTAAGATCTGGCATTCTTATTATAATGAACTGCACCGACATCAAGCAACGACACGCCTAGTCTCCACATATAAGAGACTTTCTTTGCCGCACATGGACGATTCACTGCCGGACGTGTGTTATATTGCCTGTTATATGTATAAGTAAAACCTATGTCGAAACCGGCGCCCAAACCATTCACTATTTTACTTGCATCAAAAATATTTCCTCCATCGAATTTTGCACTGTAATCAATAGGTCCGGAAAGGACAGCATCAATATCAAGTTTGTGAATTATTATAGAATCCACAGTATAGATATCCTTATCTACATTGTTAAGATTGAGGTCGATGCCGAGATAGCCTATCAATCCTTTCGCAGTGATACCAAAATCTATCTTCCTGAAATAGCCTTCATAAACGACTTTTGACCACGAGACGCCGAGCTCCGACCAAGCCATCATCCCGAATCGCATATCAGTCGACTTATAGTTTTTATCAAGAAAATCGCCATTCTCTATGCCCAAAATACTTGCTTCACCAATCTCATAAGGGATATTGGTGCCATTGGTATAAATACGATTATTGATAAAAAAGCCCCACGCATGCTTACCATCCGGGCTATACATACCTGATATGAGGTTGAAATCCAATGTTTCATAGATGTTTTTCGGTTTCCCATTTAAGAAGAAACCGTAATCATAACTCTTTCCGTTATTCCAATATTCAGAAGTGGTTCCGTTTTTTCTTAAAAGCTGAAAATAATCGGAGGCATTAAGATAGATGAAGTCATTATATGCTGACACGCCAAGGTTTAATCCAAAATCAGCATACACGTACGAAGTGGTCATAAGAGACGGGTTCAATGCTAGTCCACGAGAACCGGAATAATTCGTCGAAGTCCCTAAAAACTGTGCACACACATCGCCGCCGACAAATAAAACCGATAATAAAACCAACAAAAAAAATCTCTTCATTGCAACACTTTGCCTTTTCATAGAAAAAAACGTGCAAAAATATTAAAAAATTAAAACAATAACGTCATCTGATTAAAAAATATTTTGTAATTTTGCACCCTCAAAAAAAATTCCGCGGATGTGGCGTAATTGGTAGCCGCGCCAGACTTAGGATCTGGTTCCGTAAGGAGTATGGGTTCGAGTCCCTTCATCCGCACAAAGAGTTAATAATCAATAAGAAATGAAGACAACACAGACAGCAAAAGGCGATCTTCTCGCCACAATCCAAATCGACATCGACAAAGCCGACTACGCAGAAGATGTTAAAAAAGAATTGAAAAACTATCAGCACAAAGCAGTGCTTCCAGGCTTCCGCCAGGGTAAAGTCCCGTTCGGAATGATCGAGAAGATGTACGGCGCAACAGTCACTTTCGACAAATTGAACAAGAAGGTCTCCGAAGCTCTCAACAACCATATCCTCGAGAATAAACTCGATGTCATCGGCTACCCTCTGTCAGATCCTGACAAACAACAGCCTACCGATCCTGAGACTCAGGAGACAATGAGCTTCTTCTTCGAAGTCGGTCTGAAACCTGAAATCAAAGTCGAACTTGGCAAAATCGCTATCAACGACTATAACATCAAGGCTTCTGACAAAGAAATCGACGAGACTATCAAGCGCATCCAGGAAGGCAACAAGAAAGACGACAAGCTTCCAGAACTCAACGAAGAACTCTTCAAGATGATCTTCCCTACAAAGGAAATCAAAGACGTCGAGACATTCCGCAAAGAAATCGCTACAGAGATGGAGCGCCAGTATGTCGTTGAAGCTGAACGTATGTTCCTCAACAACGCTATCGATAAACTCGTGAGCGAGATTAAGTTCGATATGCCAGACGCATTCCTGAAACGCTGGATTGTCGCCAACAGCGAAGGCAAAATCAGCGAGGAAGATGTCGAAAAGAACTACGACAACGTTTATTCAAAGACCTTCAGATGGCAGCTCATCGAAGAGACTATCGCCAAAGCTAACCCTGAGCTCGTCCTCAAAGAAGAAGAGCTCCGCGAGTTCGTGACAAAGATGTACTTCGGTCAGCTCGACATCGCCGGCATGGACGAAGATATGAAGAAACGTCTCAACGGCATCGTCGACTCAGTGTTGAAAGACGAAAACCAGCGCGAGAACATCAAGAACCAGGTCGCTGACAACAAAGTCACCGCTTTCCTGAAGAAAGCTATGAAGGTGAAAGTCGTTGACACTGACTATGAAGGCTTCGTGAAAGCTGTCCTCCCACAGGAAGAAAAACCTGCTAAGAAGACCACCAAGAAAGCAGCAGAGAAAGAGGATAAAGAGGATAAGAAGGATAAGACAGAGAAAGCTCCAGCAAAGAAGACAGCTGCAAAGAAAACCACCAAGAAAGCTGAATAATGAACAACGAATTTTATAAATACGCCACCAAGCATCGCGGCATCAACGGTTTAGGCCTTGAGAAATACGCCAACACCATCACGAGCTACATCTCCCCGACCATCATCGAGGAGCGCCAGCTCAACGTGGCACAGATGGACGTGTTCTCACGCCTCATGATGGACCGCATCATCTTCCTTGGCGACCAGATTGACGACTATGTCGCTAACATCATCCAGGCTCAGCTGCTCTTCCTTGAGTCAGCCGACCCGAAACGCGACATCCAGATCTATCTGAACTCTCCTGGCGGCTCGGTGTACGCTGGTCTCGGCATCTACGACACCAT
>JAFYNO010000015.1 GCA_017549705.1 Bacteroidales bacterium
CAAGATGGACAGCCTTGACCTGACGACGTTCAATCGTCTGAAGGAGACTAATCCAGACATCAACACTTGCATCGCATGTGGCTCATGCACAGCCACTTGCACTGCAGGAAACTTCACTGAGATGAGCTTCCGCCGTATTCTTTTGATGCTTCAGAGAGGCAAAGAAGAAGAGGCAAAGAAAATGATTCAAAGATGTATGCTTTGCGGTAAATGCACATTGGTTTGTCCGCGCGGCATCAATATTCGTAAGATTTTGTTAGACATTACACGATGAACTCACAAATATTCCATCCTTTTGTGCTCCCATTTGTACTCGGCATGGCTTTTGTGCTGACGTACTGTTTTGTGGGGCTAATAAGAATTATCGGACAGCTGCCCAAAGACGACAGAAAGAAGTTCTGGCGCTCGCTGGTGACACCCAAGACAGCCTGGGCCAACATTCGTGACCTTTTTGGCGACTGTCTCTTCCATGTGAAGATTTGGAAACGCAATCCGTTGCTTGGTTACATGCACTCTGCCATTGCTTTCGGCTGGTTCATGATAATCGTGATTGGACACGTGATGCTTTTCACTTTAAAACCTCTTGAAGGCGTTGAGGTTGAAGGCTTTGCGCGTACATTCACCAATTTCTATTACCCGATTTTCTTCAAGTATTTCGCAGAGGAAACACCTGTTTTCGCCTTCCTGATGGACTTCTTCCTCCTGATGATTATCAGCGGTATCCTTATCGCAATGGTGAAGAAACTTTATTCGAAGATAGTGGGAGTGAAGCGGGTTACGAAATTCGGTTTTGCCGATAATATGATTCGTTTCGCTTTGTGGACCATTTTCCCATTCAGATTGATTGCTGAAAAGACAAATATCATGGCATTTTGGTGGCTCTATTCCATTGATTTGCTGATATTTATGTTCATGCTGCCGTTTACGAGATACATGCATATCCCTACTGAGGCGCTCTTTATCCTAATGCGTCACGCGGGTTTGAATGCACGTGGGCCTCGCAAAGGTTATGCTCTTGCACAGCTCTATTCTTGTCCATCGTGCGGTCTCTGCATCGATGCATGCCCGATGAGCGTAAACGATAAGATGAGCGGCAATACCTCGGCATATTTCATGAAAAAGCTCAGAAACAAAGATTCTGAAGAAGCAAAACGCATAGCTGAAACTTGCTTGATGTGCGGCAAATGCGTGATGATATGCCCAGTAAGCATCGAGTCGTGCGATATCAAATTCAGCCAGAGAGTAGCTGTGCCGTATGAAATCCACAGTGACCATAGCTATCTTGAAAGCATTGAACCATCATCTCCAGTCAATATGACCGTCCTTTATTTCGCCGGCTGCATGACCCAGCTTACGCCAAAAATCATGCGTGCAATGAAGCACATCATGGAAACGGCAGGCGAGGAGTACGAGTTTTTGGACAAAGACGGTGGCATCTGTTGCGGACGTCCTATGCTGCTTAGCGGTAAAACAGCTGAAGCACAAGCAATGATTGCCAAAAACACCGAGTTGATTAAGAAATCAGGTGCTAAGAAACTGGTGCTTTCATGCCCGATCTGTTATAAGGTCTTCAAAGATGAATATCATCTCGAAGGTATTGAGATTCAGCATCATACGCAATATATCAATGAGCTTATCAAGGATGGTAAGTTGATGGTTGACAAGACCAACGTAAATTATGTTTATCATGATCCATGTGAGCTTGGTCGCGCTTTCGGAGTATACGACGAGCCTCGTGAAGTGATTGAAAACGTTGGTAATCTGCTCAAGGCGAAGTCAGAAAAAGAATTGAGCATCTGCTGCGGTGGTAGCTTGGGTAGCTTCAACCTGACACAAAAAGAACGCGACGAAATTACAAGTAATTCCGTCGCTGATCTGATGTTCAATAATCCTGATGAGATTGTGACCGCTTGCCCACTTTGTCTCAAGACCTTCGCCAGGAAATCTCCAGTTAAGGTTCAGGATATTGCAGAGATAGTTTCTAAATCAATCTAATTTATCGATATTCGAATCGTCTTCAATCCTCAGATTGTCGATGATGAACTTCTGACGCTGATCGGTGTTCTTTCCCATATAATACTTGAGTAGTTCAGGTATTGTCATGTCGTGGCGCAGGATGATAGGCTCCAGACGCATATTAGGACCGATGAAATAGCTGAACTCATCTGGGGAGATCTCACCGAGACCTTTAAATCTTGTGATTTCAGGATGTGCTCCGAGTGATTTGATGGCGTCGACACGTTCCTCATCGGTATAGCAATATCTCGTCTCTTTCTTGTTCCTAACGCGGAACAACGGAGTCTGTAAGATATACAGATGCCCGCCGCGAACCACATCGGGATAAAACTGCAGGAAGAAGGTTAACATAAGCAGACGGATGTGCATACCGTCGACATCGGCATCGGTGGCGATGACGATGTTGTTATATCTCAGATTTTCAATTGATTCGTCGATATTAAGAGCTGCCTGCAAGAGGTTGAACTCTTCGTTCTCGTAAACGATTTTCTTTGTAAGACCGTAGCAGTTTAGCGGTTTTCCACGCAGACTGAACACAGCCTGTGTTTGAGCGTCGCGGCTCTTGGTGATGCTGCCCGATGCTGAGTCGCCCTCGGTGATGAACAGCGTCGACTCAAGACGTTTCTCCTGATTGGTGTTGTAGTGAATACGACAGTCACGGAGTTTGCGGTTGTTAAGGCTAACTTTCTTGGCGCTCTCACGGGCAAGTTTCTTGATGTTAGCCATTCCTTTGCGCTCTTTCTCGTTCTGGATGATCTTGCGCATCAAGGCTTCGGCGACGTCGCTGTTCATGTGCAAAAACTTGTCGAAATGCCTCTTGATGATATCTGTGATATACATCCTGATTGTCGTTTCGTTGTCTTTATCGACATATGTTGACGAGAATTTTGTCTTTGTCTGACCTTCAAATTCTGGGTTGTCAACCTTTATAGACA
>JAFYNO010000136.1 GCA_017549705.1 Bacteroidales bacterium
GGATATATCGAACGTCATTTCGACTGTAGCCGATAGGCGTAATGGAGAAATCTCCGAAAGAAAAATATGGCAAATGCACTGCTAAATATAAAAAATTTAAAGATTTCTTTCCTTCGCGATGGCGAATGGAACGAGGCGGTGCATGGTGTCAGTTTTGAGGTGCCACGCGGCAAAACCCTTGGAATTGTTGGCGAATCAGGTTCTGGAAAGTCGGTGAGTAACCTTGCAGTTATGCGATTGCTGAACGAGAAACAATCAAAAATCACAGCCGATGAAATCATCCTTGACGGGAAAGATATCTTGAATCTCAACGAGAATCAGATGCACGACATCCGAGGCAAGCGCATTGCCATGATATTCCAGGAACCGATGACCTCGCTGAATCCTGTGTTTCAGTGTGGTTTTCAGGTTACCGAAGCAATTTTAGCTCACGAAAAAGTTACCGAAGAAGAAGCCAAGGCACGTGTAATCAGTCTTTTCAAAAAAGTGATGCTGCCCCGCCCTGAAGCCATATATAAAAGCTACCCTCACGAGCTCTCCGGCGGTCAGAAACAGCGCGTGATGATTGCTATGGCGTTGGCCTGCAATCCTGAGCTTTTGATAGCTGACGAGCCAACTACAGCGCTTGATGTCACTGTTCAGAAAGAGATTCTGAAATTGTTGAAGCAACTACAACAGGGCGTTCCCGAGAACTCAGAGAGCTCCAAGTTCTCTGAGCGCTCCGATAATACTGTGCCCACCCCACTTTCAATGATCTTCATCTCGCATGATTTGGGCGTTGTTTCCGAAGTCTCGGATTATATCCTAGTTATGCACGATGGTCGCGTTGTTGAATTCGGCGAATCTCAAGAAATCCTCAACAATCCTCAAGACCCTTATACAAAAGGTCTTTTGGCTTGCCGTCCGCCAATGGATTATCGCTTGAAGCGCCTTCCGATTGTGAAAGAGTTCCTCGACGGCACCTGGAAAGAAGACGCTGATTTTAAGCAGCAACTTATTGTTACTCAAGAAGAAAGAGATGCTCATCTGAAAGAGATATACAGTCGCGAACCGATTTTGAAAGTGGAACATCTGAAGACTTGGTTTCCGCTCAAAAAAGGTCTCTTCAATCGTGTTTACGACAAAGTGAAAGCCGTCGATGATGTGAGTTTCGAGGTGTATCCTGGCGAAACGCTCGGTCTCGTTGGCGAGTCAGGTTGTGGAAAAACAACTCTCGGACGCTCAATATTACGTTTGGTGGAACCTTCCGAAGGCAAGATTATCTTTGAAGGCAAGGATGTTATGTCGCTGAGCGGCAACGACTTGCGTGAATATCGCAAACATGCGCAGATAGTGTTCCAAGATCCGTATTCTTCGCTGAACCCGAAGATGCGCATCGGCGACGCGATAGCGGAGCCGATGCTGGTCCATGGACTCGAACCTGACGCGAAAAAACGTCGCGACAAGGTGTGCGAACTGCTCACCGAGGTGGGACTGCAACCCGAACATTATCAACGATATCCACATGAATTCTCTGGTGGTCAGCGACAAAGAATCTGCATCGCGAGAGCATTGGCAGTGCATCCGAAACTTATCATTTGCGACGAGTCGGTGTCGGCTCTCGATGTCTCGGTGCAGGCGCAGGTTTTGAACCTCCTCAATCGCCTCAAAAAAGACTTCGGCTTCACCTATGTCTTTATCTCTCATGACCTTAGCGTGGTTCGCTTCATGTCAGATAGAATTTTGGTGATGTACAACGGCCGTCCAGTCGAACTCGGTGACGCTGATGAGATTTTTAACAACCCGAAAAATGAATACACTAAAAAATTAATAAACGCTATACCTAAAATAAACGATAATTATGGGTGCCCTGCGGGCAGAAATCTATAAAAAATCATTTTAAAAATCTAAAAAACTACTTGGAAGAAACATTATAGAAGATTATATTTGAAAGAAAATTTTGGAAGAACAATTTTAAGATTTTTAAATTAGATTTTTTTTAGATTTTGAGCCGTAGGCGACCAAAAAAATAAAAACATGAAAACAATTAAGGAAATCTACAGAATAGGTCACGGTCCGTCATCATCTCACACGATGGCTCCTCGCTTCGCTGCCGAGCAGTTCCTCGAGCGTCATCCTGATGCCGCAAGTTTTGAAGTCACGCTTTACGGAAGCCTTGCCGCCACTGGCAAAGGCCACTTCACTGATGTAGCAATCCTCGAGGTGCTGCAGCCTCACGCCAAGGTTGATATCGTCTGGCAGCCTAAAATCTTCCTGCCGTATCATCCTAACGGCATGACATTCAAGGCCTTGGATAAAGATAACAAAGTCCTTGAAGAATGGACGGTCTACAGCGTTGGCGGTGGTGCTCTCGAAGAGGAAGGCAAGTCATCTGTCATCCCTGATATCTATCCTTTGACTAAGATGACCGACATCATGAAATGGTGCGAGGAGACCGGCCGTACATATTGGGAGTATGTGCTTGAAAATGAGAACGAAAAAGAGCTTACCGACCATCTGAAGGATGTCTGGGCTACAATGAAAGAGGCTGTTGAACGCGGTCTCGCCACCGAAGGCCGTCTGCCTGGGCCATTGAATCTTGCGAGAAAAGCCACGCAGTATTACATCAAGGCGATGGGCTATCAGCATCACACTTTGCGCAATCGCGGACTGGTGTTTTCATATGCCCTTGCTGTGGCTGAAGAAAACGCTTCGGGCGGACTCATTGTCACTGCGCCTACATGCGGCTCTTGCGGAGTGCTTCCGGCAACGCTTTATCATATCTCGAAAAGCTATGAGTTTGATGAGACACGCATCCTTCGTGCGTTGATAACCGCCGGTCTGATTGGCAATATCGTCAAAACTAACGCCTCCATCTCTGGTGCCGAAGTCGGTTGTCAGGGCGAGGTAGGAGTGGCTTGTGCTATGGCAGCAGGTGCGGCCTGTCAGATATTTGGCGGCAGCGTGGCACAGATTGAATATGCCTGCGAGATGGCTCTTGAGCATCACCTCGGCATGACCTGCGACCCGGTCTGCGGTCTCGTCCAAATCCCATGCATCGAACGCAACGCCTTCGCCGCCGCCCGCGCCCTCGATGCAAACATTTACTCGACATTCACCGATGGCCGTCACCGCGTCTCCTTCGATAAAGTCGTCGCCACAATGAACAAAACTGGTCGCGACATACCATATTTATATCGTGAAACATCTGAAGGCGGTCTCGCTGAAGATTACAAACAAATGGAATAGCCCTGTCATTTCGACCGAAGCGTAATGAAATGGAGCGCAGTGGAGAAATCCTCTTGTAAGCCTAAACATGAAAGAATATTATATATACATAGTAACAAATTTTGATAGAACAACTCTATATATAGGAGTTACATCTGATTTAATCAGAAGAATATATGAACATAAAAATCATATATTTGAGAATTCATTTTCTGATAAATATAATTGTGGTACATGTATATACTATGAAAAATATAATGATGTAAATCAAGCAATTGAAAGAGAAACACAATTAAAGAAATGGAGTTGAAAGAAAAAAGAAAATTTGATTAATTCAAAAAATCCAGGATGGGTAAGTTTGGTCAATGATAAGGAAATTATTAGTTTTGATGATATAATGCCAGATTACGTTAAACAAGGATTTCTCGACTCCACTCCGTTTCGCTCGAAATGACAAAGTAATGAAACGATTATTTTTAGCAATTCCGATAGAAACAAAAGATAATGGTTTTGCACCATTAGTTGAAGATTTGCGTAAACGTTTATCTCACGAAAAAATGATAAAC
>JAFYNO010000137.1 GCA_017549705.1 Bacteroidales bacterium
CAACAGAAAATATGCTAATGCGAATTGGAAATAATTGTCGTTGGGATTGACAAAGTGCAGTGCCAATATCCCCCCGAACGGTATCGTGGCGATGACGACAGGCCAGATGCGTCGCTTGCGGTCTTGGAGCATGGCGAACAGAGTGCCGGGGATGGTGGTGAACAGCGTCAAACAGTCGAGATAGGACGCTATCATGCAGCCTACGGAGTTGGTGTCGCCAGAGTAGAAGTAGAAAAGGAGCCAATAGATATGCCCCAAAAATGTTACGCCAAAGAGTGCCGCGGCCCAACGGCGGAGTCGCATCGGCGGCGTGACATCGGGCGAGATGGCGTTGCTTTTGCGAAATAGCAAGTAAATACAGGCGTTGAGCGCTACCATTGCTGATGCGCCGTAGAGCATGAAATATAATAATAATTCGGTAGAGATATTGTCAAGTGACATGGTTGCAACTCAATTTTTGACGATGCAAAGATAATAAATAATTATTAGACTTAATTTATTTTTTCCGATTTTCAATTTTGAACAGCATCGGATAAACACCGAAGTCAACAAAAGCGACGATGGCATAGCGGGCACAGCGCACCATCATGGAGGCGATGCTGCCATCGGAGAGAAATTCATTGGAGAATGGCATCTTGAGCAGCTTGTTCAACACAAGATATACCGTCAATCCTCCAAGCAAACGGCTGATCATAAAGAGAGGCTTGCGGGTGTCTTCAAAGTGCACGCAATAATCGTCCAAGAGAGTGCCGCCCATAAAGCCTATAAACAAGCCTACCGCGGTGAAGTAATCGGCACTGTTGCAGTAGAAAAATCCTGGAATGGCGGTGGCTAATAGTATGCCGTAGAGCAATATAGTGCTTTTAATCCGTTTTTGAAGAGTGTAAACAATGAACACACTGAGTAGGCCGAGCATCCATCCGCCAAGCACATCGGTGGGATAGTGCGCGCCAACCACCACTCGTGAAAAACCGGTTATCAGCGGTATCACTATGGCAAGAATTGTCATCCAGCGTTTGCGCAGGTTGAGAACCAATGAAGCGAACACCGTCATCGCATTGGTTGAATGTCCGCTGGGGCAAGAGTAGCCCTGAGCCGCGATATCGTAGATGTCGGCCGATGGGTCGACGACGCGCAAGATTTTGATATTTTTGTGGTCGAAATATGGCCTGCGGCGCAAAACGATGTTTTTAATCATGGTGTTCCAAATAAGTCCCATGATGGCGATAAGTCCAACCGAACGGCCCATCTTTTTGTCGTAGCTCCAGTAAAGAAAGCCCACGATAAGGATGAGTGGAAGCTCTTCTCCAAACAGGGAGAAGTTGGAAATGAAAGAGATTCCCGTATTGCCTATGTGAGCCTGAAGCCACTCCATCAGGCTGACTTCCCAAGTGAAGAAAAACGTGTTGCCGCTTTGCACCATAAGCTATCAATTTTCAGTTTCCGACACGAAGCAGGCCACCAGTCCGTAGGTGATGGTCGGACGAATCCATATTTCGGTGAGCAGATAAGGAGTGTACTCGTTGATAGGCTCGATGTAGATGTCGTAGTTGTAGAGCGCGGCAATGACCATGTCGATAACGCAAATCATCCACAGGTTGCGCTTGGTATAGCTCTTCCAGTCTTTGCGCGAATAGAAATAGGTGAGCATGCAAAGCAGCACCACCGAGAGGATTAGGCACACAAGATGCAGAGCGTAGAATGCCAGCGGAGGAGCGAAGAGAATGTCGCGCAGCAGTATTGTAACGCCTATGCACACCGAACACCAGTAGTTAAACTGCTCGGGCTTCAGTCTGTTGAAGAAAAACAAGCCCATCATCACCAGACAGGCCAAATAAAACATGTTGAGCACCAGCTCGGGCCACGATTCTTTCAACCCGAAATGCATGACGGCATAAATCATGGTGCCTACCGAAAACAGTCCCGCAACGGTAGTGACGGCAACGTCGAACACTTTGCCTTTGGTTTTAAATCTAATCATATGCTTCTTTTTATAGTAAAGTACGAAAGCAAAGCACAAAAATAAGAAATATTTTTCAACCTTCGACACTACGGATGCCAAAAATATCAAATTTTGCAAAGATGTACTATTTTTAGTTATATTTGCACAAAAAATATCATATCATGAAATCACTTCTCGGAATGTCGCTTCAAGAGCTGCAAGACGTTGTGGCTCAACATAATATGCCGAAGTTTACCGCCAAACAGCTCGTCGATTGGCTTTATCGCAAACGCGTTACATCTTTCGATGAGATGACAAATCTGTCGAAACAGACACGTCAGATACTGGCCGAAAACTACGAGACCGGCTATCGTGTATTTACTGACGTTCAGGAGTCGCGCGACGGTACCAAGAAGTATCTGTTTCCAGCCGAAAACGGCTTTGTGGAGACGGCGTATATCCCTGAAAAAGAACGCGCTACGCTCTGTGTGTCGTGCCAGGTTGGCTGCAAAATGAACTGCCTGTTTTGCCAGACAGGAAAGCAAGGATTTCAAGGCAACTTGTCGGCTGGCGACATTATAAATCAGATACTTAGCCTGCCTGAATACGAGACGTTGTCAAACTTTGTCTTCATGGGCATGGGCGAGCCGATGGACAACTACGACAACATCATGCGGGTGCTCGAAATCATGACCTCCGACTGGGGTCTAGCGATGAGCCCGACAAGAATAACTGTCTCCACAGCAGGCGTGATTCCGAATATGAAACGTTTCATCAACGAGTCGAAATGCAATTTGGCAATCAGTCTGCACAGCCCGTTCCACGATGAGCGTGCCAAGATTATGCCGGTTGAGAAGACATATCCTATCAACGAGGTCATCCACGCCATCCGCCAGCACGACTGGAGCGGTCAGCGTCGTGTTTCGTTCGAATACATAGTGTTTAAAGGCCTTAACGACACCCCGAAGCACATCAACGAGCTCGCAAAACAGCTTGGCAGCCTACGTTGCCGTGTTAATTTGATTCGTTTCCACGCGATTCCAAACATCGACTTGCAAAGCCCGTCAATGGAAGATATGGTCCGCTTTCGCGACAAGCTCAACGATAAAGGAATCATCGCCACAATCCGCGCCTCTCGAGGCCAGGATATCGATGCCGCCTGCGGTTTGTTATCAACAAAGCGCTAATTTTTAGTGTTTTTCGATTATTTCGATGTTTAATTAATGAGGTAGCTGTAGTTTTACCATTAATGGTCTGTGATCCGAAGCTTCAGGCTCGTC
>JAFYNO010000016.1 GCA_017549705.1 Bacteroidales bacterium
AGCAACTTCATGCTGCACTACAACTTCCCTAGCTTCGCAACAGGCGAATGCAAGGCCAGCCGCGGTGTCAGCCGTCGTGAAATCGGTCACGGCAACCTCGCTGAGAGAGCTCTCAAGAACATGATTCCTGGTCCGGATGAGAATCCTTACACCATCCGCGTGGTATCGGACATCCTCGAGTCAAACGGCTCATCATCAATGGCTTCGGTGTGCGG
The DNA here is from genome assembly GCA_017549705.1 of Bacteroidales bacterium. Classification (GTDB taxonomy): domain Bacteria; phylum Bacteroidota; class Bacteroidia; order Bacteroidales; family F082; genus Limimorpha. The sequence continues at coordinate 216 of JAFYNO010000016.1, forward strand.
TGGCACATTGGCATTGATGGACGCAGGTATCAAGATGAGAAAACCTGTCGCAGGTATCGCAATGGGTCTTATCACCGACAACGACAAATACGCTGTATTGTCAGATATTCTTGGTGATGAGGACCACCTCGGCGACATGGACTTCAAGGTCACAGGTACTGTTGACGGCATCACAGCATGCCAGATGGATATCAAGGTTGACGGCTTGTCATACGAAGTTTTGAGCGAGGCTCTTGAGCAGGCAAAGGCCGGCAGAATGCACATCCTCGGCGAGATGGCTAAGACCATCAGCGAGCCACGTGAAGACTACAGAGAGTTCGTGCCACGTATCGAGAAGATCGTCATCCCTAAAGACTTCATCGGCGCTGTCATCGGACCTGGCGGAAAGGTCGTTCAAGAGATTCAGAAGACCACTAACACCGTCATCGTCATCACAGAAGACGAGAACTGCGGAATGGTCGAAATTGCTTCTACCAACAAGGAAAACCTCGAAGCAGCTAAGGCACGCGTCCGCGCTATCGTTGCTGTTCCTGAGGTTGGCGAGGTTTACGACGGCACAGTGAAATCAATCATGCCGTTCGGCGCTTTCGTCGAGATCCTTCCTGGTAAAGACGGTCTGCTCCACATCTCAGAGATCGATTACAAACGTCTCGAGAGCATGGACGGCGTCCTGAAGGAAGGCGATAAGATTCAGGTGAAATTGATCGACATCGATCCTAAGACCGGCAAGCTCCGTCTCTCACGCAAGGCTTTATTACCGAAACCAGAAGGTTACGTTGAGAAGCCAGAGAGACCGCGTGGCGAGCACAAGGGCGGTGAACGCAAAGGTGGCGACCACAAAGGACCACGTCACGAGAAGAAGTAAATCTTAATAAATAAAATATGAGGCAGTTAAAGATTACCAAACAAGTTACCAACAGGGAAACAGCTTCTTTGGATAAGTATCTCCAGGAGATTGGTAAAGTTGAATTGATAACGGCTGACGAGGAAGTCGAGCTTGCGCAGCGTATCCGTCAGGGCGACATGGCCGCTTTGGAGAAACTCACAAAAGCTAATTTGAGATTCGTGGTCTCCGTGTCGAAACAGTACCAAAATCAGGGATTAAGCCTCCCCGACCTCATCAATGAGGGCAACCTCGGTCTTATCAAGGCGGCGCGCCGTTTTGACGAGACAAGAGGTTTCAAGTTTATCTCTTACGCTGTGTGGTGGATCCGTCAGTCCATCCTCCAGGCTCTTGCAGAACAATCACGTATCGTCCGACTTCCATTGAACAAGATCGGTTCGATCAACAAAATCAACAAGACATACGCAAAGCTGGAGCAGGAATTTGAGCGCGAGCCAAACGCCGAAGAGATAGCTGAAGTCCTCGACTTGACAGAAGCCGAAGTCAAGGAATCGATGAAAAACGCAGGTCGTCACGTGTCAATGGACGCACCACTCGTGCAGGATGAAGACAACAACATGTACGACGTCTTGAAGAGCGACGAAGTGGTGACACCTGAGACAGAGTTGCTCAACGAGTCACTCCGCAAGGAAATCGACCGCGCCATCTCGACTCTGACACAACGCGAGGCCGACGTCGTCCGTCTTTATTTCGGACTCAACGGCGGTCACCCGATGACTTTGGAGGAGATTGGTGAGAAGTTTGACCTCACGCGCGAGCGTGTGCGCCAAATCAAGGAGAAGGCAATCCGCCGCTTGAAACACACAAGCAGGAGCAAGATTCTCAAGAGTTATCTTGGTTGATCTTATTATTTGATTATTGAGGATTTAACAGGGCTGGAAACGGTCCTGTTATTTTTTTAGTCGACTAAAAAACTATCTGAATTTAAATATTTTTACTATTTTTGCAGTTACAAAAAATTGACAAAATGAACAAACTTATCGCTCCATCGTTGCTTTCAGCTGATTTCCTTCATCTTTCGAGGGATATCGACATGGTGAATAAAAGTCAGGCAGATTGGTTCCATTGCGACATCATGGACGGGGTGTTCGTGCCGAATATCTCTTACGGCATCCCGCTAGTGCAAGCCATTAAGAAAGAATCACTTAAGCCTCTTGACGTGCACCTCATGATTGTCGAGCCCGACCGCTATTTCGAGAAATTCCGCGACGCTGGAGCTGACATCATCACATTCCACTACGAGGCGAGTACTCATATCCACCGCAGCGTTCAGATGCTGAAATCGCTTGGCGTGAAAGCCGGCGTGGTGCTGAATCCTCATACATCGGTGACGCTTTTAGAAGATATACTAGGCGATTTAGACCTTGTATTATTAATGTCAGTGAATCCTGGCTTCGGAGGACAAAAATTCATCGAGAGAACGTATGCAAAGATTGAAAAACTACGTCAAATGACTGAAAATCAAAGATTAAACACCATGATTGAAGTTGATGGCGGAGTAAACGTTGAGAATGCGCCGAAGCTTTTTGCAGCTGGAGCTGATGTTTTGGTTGCAGGAAATGCAGTTTTCAAATCGGAAGACCCGATGAAGACAATAGAGATGATGAAACGATAACAATTTAAAACATTAATATCATGAACGAAGTAGTATTAAAATTAAAACCGGAAAACGTTTGGAAGGAATTCCAAGGCATCATGGGC
>JAFYNO010000138.1 GCA_017549705.1 Bacteroidales bacterium
CCGGCAATCAAAGGACGTTGCGAGAACATCGCCGACTACGACACTGTTTGGATCGGCTTCCCTGTGTGGTGGTACACCGCACCGACCATCATCAACACCTTCATCGAGGCCCACGACCTTAGCGGAAAGACCATCTGCGTGTTCGCCACCAGCGGCGGCAGCGGAGTATCAGGCTCGGCCAACGACCTGAAGAAGGCATATCCTCAATACACTTGGGGTGAAAGCAGGCTGATGAACTAAACATAATCTGCAACATTAAAAACGGTAAAAGAACAATCAGATGAAAAAGGCTTTAATAATTGCAGCGACACTGTTTTTCGCTGCCTGTGGGAACAAATCACAAACAACAACGACAACAAACGATACTGAAATGAAACAGGAACTGACATTGACACAAGAGTGGGACAAGGTGTTCCCGCTAAGCGAGAAAGTAAACCACCGCAAGGTGACGTTTGAAACACAATATGGCCTCACGCTGGCTGCCGATCTCTATACGCCCAAGAACACCGTGGACAAGCTTCCTGCAATTGCCGTTAGCGGACCATTTGGCGCCACAAAGGAACAGTCGAGCGGCCTCTACGCTATGAGGATGGCGGAACATGGTTTTGTTACATTGGCATTCGACCCGTCATACACCGGCGAGAGCAGCGGCAAGCCACGTCGCACGGCTTCACCCGACATCAACACGGAGGATTTCCTTGCCGCAGTCGATTTCCTGTCGAACCTCGACAATGTGGATCCTGAGCGCATTGGCATCATCGGCATCTGCGGATGGGGAGGCATCGCCCTCAACGCCGCCGCCGCCGACCCTCGTATTAAGGCTACGGTGGCAAGCACGATGTACGACATGACCCGCATAGGCGGCAACGGCTACTACGAAGCCAACGATAACGAGACCGACCGTCATGCAGCACGTGAAGCGCTCTCAAAACAACGTCTCACCGACCCGTTGGCAATGGCTGGCGGAGTAATTGACCCACTGCCTGAAGACGCTCCGCAGTTCGTCAAAGATTACCACGCATATTACAAAACTCCACGCGGCTACCACGCCCGCAGCGGCAACAGCAACGACGGCTGGCGAGTCATCGGCACCCAGGCCTATGCCAACGCACGCTTCCTTTATTATATCAACGAGATTCGTTCTGCGGTGATGATAATGCACGGCGAGAAGGCACATTCACGCTATTTCGGCGAAGCCGCCTATCACTACATGATGGATGGCAAGGCTGAAGGCTACAACTTTATCGGCAAGCCTAACCCTGTACCCGAGAACAAGCAACTGCTCATCATTCCAGGAGCTTCGCACTGCGACCTTTACGACGGCGGAGAAGGTAACTTCATTCCCTTCGACAAACTGGAACAGTTTTTTAACGAAAACCTGAAATAACATGAAAAAAGTAGTCGTAATATCCACCAGCCTCAGGGCTGGGTCGAACAGCCAAGTTTTGGCGGAACAATTCGTTGAAGGAGCAAAAGCCGCTGGAAACGAAGTCGAATTCATCTCGCTCAGAGGCAAGGAAATCAAGTTCTGTGTAGGGTGCCTGGCTTGCCAGAAGTTGGGCGCGTGTGTCATCAAGGACGATGTGTCGGCCATCATGGAAAGCGTTCTTAACGCCGACGTGGTGTGCTGGGCGACGCCTATATATTATTATGAGATGAGCGGTCAGATGAAAACTTTAATCGACCGCATGAACGCGATGTATCCGAAGGATTACCGCTTCCGCGACGTGTATCTGCTTGCCACCGCCACCGAAGACGAGGCGTATGTGCCGAAACGTGCAGAAGCCGGACTGACAGGCTGGATAGAATGCTATCCCAAGAGCCGTCATGTAGGGACGCTCTTCTGCGGCGGAGTGACCATGCCAAACGACATTAAAAACAACAGCAAGCTGCAAGAAGCCTACGAACTGGGTAAAAACGTGTAAATACGTACCAACTAGCAATAATCCGCAACTCAGGCGCAGTCTCGGGTTGCGGAATTTTTTTAAAATTTTTTAAAAATATCGTTCACGATATAAAAATATTTTGTAATTTTGCATCGTGAACGATATAATTCAAATCAATATTAACAATTAAAATTTAAAAAAATGGACAAACAGAAATCAATCGAAGCATTGCAGTTCTTCGTAACAGGCCTCTCGGAAGGCGCTTTCGTACACAAAGTACAGGGACAGATTTTCAACTCGGAAAACTTCAACAAACTCGGCGAGAAATACATCGGCCACTACAATGAGGAGATGGAATGGGTTGAGAAATTCATCGACCGCATCATCGACCTCGGCGGCTGCCCGAAGGTGGAGAAACACGACGCACGCGAACTTATTTGCGACCCTCTGGAGTATGTCAAGGCAGACCTCGCCATCCAAGTGCAGGGCGTGGAAATCCTCCGCAAATGCATGGCAACAGTGGCAGACGACCCTACAACTTACGACATGCTGAAAGCTTACTTGCTCGACGAAGAGGAAGACCAATACTGGAGCGAGGAACAACTTGAGCTTATCGAGAAGATTGGCTATCAGAACTGGCTCATCAAGCAAATGTAATGAACGAGAAGTTTTTGCTTGACAATCAGCTCTGTTTCAGGCTCTACACCGCGTCGCGCCTTCTCACACAGGCTTACAATCCGTTGCTTTCGGCACACGGGTTGACCTATCCGCAGTACCTGGTGCTGCTGGTGCTGTGGGAGAAGGATGCCCAACCGGTGAACGACATCGCCAAACGTCTTTATCTGGAGACCAACACGGTGACGCCGCTCATCCAACGTATGGAAAAGGAAGGCATCGTCACGCGTTCTAAAGGCGAGAAAGATGCCCGTCAGATGATTGTCCGATTGACCAAGAAAGGCTGGGATCTTCAGGTTGAACTCGTTGATGTCCCAACAGCAATGGGCAACGCCGTCATCTGCGAAAGCGTCAATACTGAGACCGCTCCCGAGCTGTTCAAGATGTTGGACGACATAATCGCAAAGCTTAAAACAAAATGAAAAAAGGTATAATCTGCATGGCCGTCGGTCTGCTTTTGGCTCTGGCGTCATGCGTTCAAAACAATGGAAAAATGACTACGATTTATGATTTCAAAGCCCTCTCAAACAGAGGCCAGGAAGTGGATATGGCCCAGTATAAAGGTCAGGTCCTGATGATTGTCAACACCGCCTCGAAGTGCGGCTTCACCCCGCAATACGACGGTTTGGAGGCTCTTTATCAGAAATATAAAGACCAGGGATTCGTCATTCTCGGCTTCCCATGCGACCAGTTCAAACACCAGGAACCGGGTACCGACGAGGAAATCGCAGAATTCTGCCGCATCAACCACGGCGTCACATTCCCTCTGATGAAGAAAATTGACGTGTTTGGCGAGAACGCCGACCCTATCTTCAAATATCTCACCACCCAGGTTCCTGATGAAGAGGTCCACGGACTGAAAGACAAGGCCACTATGAAACTCGTCGACAGCATAAGCAAGGCCGACGGCCGCAAGCCGGGCGAAATCCGCTGGAACTTCACCAAATTCCTCATCTCAAAAGACGGCAGCGTAATCAAACGTTTCGCTCCGACAACAAAACCTGAAGAGATGGAGGACGACATCAAGGCGATGCTGTAAAGATTTTTATTATCTTTGCGGCATGGAATTTTGTGATAACTATGTCATAATAGACAATAGCCTCGACCGCTTGACCGAGCCGGCGATGGGCGACTATATCACCCATGCCTACTGCTCGGGCGGCAAGTGTGAGATATGGTACAACGACGCGTGTTTCAACCTCCACAAGGGCGACAGCATGATAATCGTGGCGAACCGGTCGGTGACAAAGGTCCTCCCCTCGCCCGATTTTCAGGTAAAGGTGATTTATGTGGAGATGGGATTCCTGCAGGTGTGCGCTCCGCATTCCAACTACGGTACGCGCGGAGGCTTGTCGCTTTACATTGACCCGATTATGCGGCTCAACGATGACGAGCAACGTCGCTGTGAGCGCGACTTCGACGATGTTTTCCATCGCGTGGAGCATCCGCACAAATATTTCCATGGCGACGAGATGTCGGTGGCGCTTCAGCTGCTTTTCATTGACTTTTTCGAGTTCCATTCCAGAATTTACGGCGATGTCGACCTCTCGGCGCAGACCACCTCGGTGATGAACCGTTTCGTCGATATGCTCGACAACGGCGACTACAAGAAATCGCGCGAGGTGGCATATTTCGCGTCGGAGCTCTGCGTCAGTCCGAAGTACCTCTCCGAGGTGTGCAAAAAAGTGAGCGGCTATTCGGCCAACTACTGGATCAACCGCTACGCCGCCATCGAAATCTCACACCTTTTAAAAGACAGAACCCTTTCATTGACAGACATTTCCGACATTTTCGGCTTCTCGTCGCTGTCGCATTTCTCCAGATTCGTGCAGAACAATTTAGGGGCGGCTCCGAGTTCGTTTAGGGAATAACCGCAAAATTTGAAAATTTTACCCCAAAATGTGTAACGGCCATATTAATTTATGGTGGTAATTTTGCATTGTCAAATTAAACATTTAAAATTTAAGAATATGCAGAATATCAGATTATCGAACGGCGTTGAGATGCCGGTTTTGGGTTACGGAGTGTTTCAGGTGCCGCCACAAGAGGCGGAAAGATGCGTAAGCGACGCATTGTCAGTGGGTTACAGACTTATCGACACAGCTCAGGCTTATGCCAACGAAGAAGGCGTGGGCGAGGCTGTCGCGAAAAGCGGCATCAAACGCGAGGACATTTTCATTGTGACAAAGGTGTGGATCAGCAACAACGGCGAAGAGAAGGCCGCGAAAAGCATCGACGAGAGTCTGCGCAAGCTGAAGACCGACTACATCGACCTGCTCCTCATCCACCAGGCTTACGGCGACGTGTTCGGCACTTGGAGAGCAATGGAAGATGCCTATCGCGACGGCAAGCTCCGCGCAATAGGTGTGAGTAATTTCCAGCAAGCCCGTTTCTTCGACTTCGCACATTACGTGGATATGAAACCGATGGTCAACCAGCTGCAGTGCAACGCCATGATTCAGCAGACCGGCATAGAGCCTACGCTCAACGAGTTCGACACCAAGATGATGGCATGGGGACCGCTCGGCGGTCAGGGCGTGGACGGCATCATCAAGAGCGAATTATTAGGCGGCATCGGTGCCAAATACGGCAAGACAGCATCGCAGGTGGCGCTTCGCTGGCTCACACAGCGCGGCATTGTTGCTATTCCGAAGAGCACACATAAAGAAAGAATGCAGCAGAATCTCGACATCTTCGACTTCGAGCTCACAGCAGAAGATATGAAGCAAATCGCCACGATGAACCAGATGGACACCGGCGCCATCAACTTCAGCGATATTAATTTTGTGAAGTATTTGATTGAGACTTACGGTTAGTAAATTGACAATTGATAATTGAAAGTTGATAATTGATAAGGATGGGATATGAAAAAATTAGCATTATTCGCATTAGCGATGCTGATGCTGGCCGCTTGTGGAACTAAATCCATTAAAGAAAACGAAAAACCTATGAATACACTAACTTTTAACGCTGAGCAGGCCGCTTTTTTGTCAGCAATCGCCTGCAACGAAGCAAAAGCTGACTATATTGCTTTAGCAGATGCCATCAACGGCGGACTCGACGCCGGTTTGACAGTCAGTCAGGTGAAGGAGGCTCTGAGCCATCTTTACGCTTACACAGGATTTCCACGCTCTTTGAACGCTCTCGGCACCTTACAGAAGGTGCTTGAGCAGCGCAAAAACGAAGGCAAAACCACCATCCAAGGCGTAGATGCCTCGCCATTGCCAAAAGATTTCGACGCTTTGAAAGCCGGCACCGAGGTTCAGACCAAAGTCAGCGGTCGCGCTTTCGACTATGCGTTCAGTCCGGCTGAAGATTATTATCTGAAAGCACATCTTTTTGGTGACATCTTCGCCCGCAACAACCTCACCTATGCCGACCGTGAACTCATCACTGTGAGTGCTTTGAGCGGATTGGAAAACGTGATGCCGCAGCTTCAGGCACATGTGCGCGGAGCGTTGAACATGGGAGTCACCGAAGAGCAGCTTAGAAACATTCCTGTGGCATTGAAAGCCAATGGCTTAACATCAGAAGCATTGCGTTGTGAATCAGCTATCGCCGCTGCTGTTGACGGAAAAACCGATGTCGTTTGTTCACAATCGGAGTGGCCTATTGGTGAGCCGAATACAATGTTTGAGAAATATTTCATCGGCAACAGCTATCTTGCTGTCCTCGACCCGTCGGTTGGTTTGTGCAACGTCACATTCGAGCCTGGTTGCCGCAACAACTGGCACATCCATCACGGAGCGGTGCAGGTGCTGATGTGTGTGAGCGGTCGCGGATGGTATCAGGAGTGGGGCAAGGAGCCTGTCGAGCTGAAACCTGGCGTTGTCATAGCCATCCCCGAAGGCGTGAAACACTGGCACGGTGCCGCTGCCGACTCATGGATGCAGCACTTGACATATCACGCAGATGCCGAGCCGGGAAACAGCACGGAGTGGCTGGAAGAGGTTGATGACACGCAATATAATTCAGTTATTAGATAGTACGGATAAGGCTGCCTTATCCGTACAGGTTTAAGTTTGAAGTTTTGGAAGAAAATTACTATGAAAGCATTACTTATCAATGGAAGTCCACACTCAAACGGCTGCACCGCTACAGCATTGGGCATAGTGGCAAAAGAATTGGAAAACAACGGCATTGAAGCCGAAATCGTTCATGTCGGAAATAAGAACATCCGCGGCTGCATAGCCTGCTTCAAATGCCAGCAAACAGGTCGCTGCGTGTTCGACGATATGGTCAACGAGCTGGCTCCGAAGTTCGAACAAGCTGACGCTTTGGTCATCGGCTCGCCGGTGTATTACGCCGGAATGGCCGGTACCATGAACTCATTCCTCGACCGATTCTTCTTCAGCACACCATTCGAGAAACGCATGAAAGTCGGCGCTGCTGTCTGCTCGGCACGTCGCGCAGGAACCACCGCCACTTTCGACCAAATGAACAAATATTTCACCATCAGTGAGATGCCAATCGCAGCAGGACGTTATTGGAACATGGTTCACGGCTACACACCAGAAGACGTGATGGCCGATGCTGAAGGCGCACAAAATCTTCGTATCCTTGGTCGCAACATTGCATTTCTCGTAAAGGCTATTGCTGCCGAGAAGGAAAAGAACGGCTTGCCGGAGAAGGAAGAGACTGTTTACACGAATTTTATCAGATGATTGCTTAATAGTTTAATAGAAGAAGATGTACAGCTTAAAATATAAAGTAATGACGAGCACCTGCGACAGCGAGGGACGGCTGAAACTGTATTCGGCACTGCAGATGATGCAGGACTGCTCGGAGATGTGGATTGACTCGGAGCCGGGTGTGAAAAAGTATTTCGCAGAGCAGAATATGGCTCAATTGCTGGCGTCGCGTCAGGTGGAAGTTATCCGTGTGCCTGAATTTAAAGAGGAGCTGACGGTGACATCGACCGTCTATGGCATGAAACCGATGTTCGGATTCCGCAACACCTTCATCTACGATGCCGAAGGAAAACCATGTTACAAAACATGGAGCATGGGAGCTTTTGTTGACAAGTCGAACGGCAAGCTGAAACGTGTTGATGATGACACGATTGCCTCGATGAAGATGGAACCTCAGCTGGAGATGAACTACAAAGACCGCCGGATAATCGCGCCAAAAGAAGGCGGCGTGACACTGGGGCCCATCAAGATTCTGCGTGCCGACATCGACTATAACAAGCACCTCAACAACGCTAACTACATCCGCATGGCGATGGAGCTTTTGCCTGAAAACTATGATATCAAAGGATTGAGGGTCGAGTATCGCGTGGCGGCAAAGTTGGGCGAAATGCTCGTCCCCACTTTATACGATACAGATGGCGGCATCATCGTTTCAATGGCTTTGGGCAATGAAGTGAGCGCGATTATGGAGTTTATTAACTAATCGTCATGATGGCGGCGGTGGTGATTCTAAATTTACCGCAAAATTTGAAAAATTTACCTCCAAATTAATAATTGACATTTTAATAAATTATGGTAATTTTGCAGTGAGGTATAGCTTAATAGATTAAAATATGAAAAAATTATTAACCATCGCTTTGGCATTACTGGCTTTTGCATCTTGCCAAAACAACAGTCAAAAAGGAGAGACGACAATGAAAAATGTAGAAATTAAAGAGGTCGCGGGTCGCAAAAACTTCGGCGACAAACACGCCCTGATGACCACGCCACAGCCGTGCGTGATGATTGCAACTTGGGACAAAGACCACAACCCCGACGTGATGATGGCGGCTTGGGCAGGACAACTCGATTACAACCAGGTTGTCATCAGCTTGAGCAAGCATAAAACAACTGAAAACCTTGAGCTTACAGGTGCTTTCACCATCAGCTTCGCCGACGAGCGCACTGTTGCCGAGTCGGATTATTTTGGTCTGGTGAGCGCTAACCAGGTGCCCGACAAAGTGGCTCGCACAGGTTTCACCGTCACGCCAAGTCCTAACGTCGATGCACCTATCATCAATGAATATCCGCTCACTCTGGAATGCAAAGTCGTGAGCTTCGAGGACGGAATGCTCATCGGTGAAGTCGTCAACCAAAGCGCCGACGAGAGCATCCTCACCGACGGAAAAATCGACCTCGCCAAGCTCAAACCTATAGTCTTCGATGCCGCCGGAATGTGCTATCGTGCCATCGGCGATGTCGTCGGACAAGCTTGGGGTTCGGGAAAGAAGTTCCAGTAAACTACTTTTTTGTAATTCTGCCTCGTAAAATGAATCTCAGAGAAAGTACAAACTAAAACTCTATACCATGGAAGCAATGATTGTTGACCCAAGAATGACCACTGCCGAGGAACACGCCGAGGGCGTGCGTCAGGCGCAAACCCTTTTCAAGCTTAACCACACAATGCCTTACACCGAGGAGTACAACGCCTTGGTGAAAGACCTCTTCCGCGACAACATCGGCGAAGGAGGCTGGATCATGCCAGGCCTCACAGGTGTTTGTTTCGATAAGGTGAAAATCGGCCGCAATGTGATGATTATGAACAACTGCCTGATGATGGGACGCGGTGGCATCACCATCGACGACGGCGCTATGGTAGCCGCCAATGCGCAGCTCATCTCCAACAACCACGACCTCTACGACCGCCAAATCCTCATCTGCAAGCCCGTGCATATCTGCAAGAATGCCTGGATTGGCGCAGGAGCCACTATCCTGCCAGGTGTCACCGTAGGCGAGAACGCCGTAGTGGCTGCTGGAGCGGTTGTCACCAAAGATGTCGCCCCCAACACCATCGTGGGTGGCAATCCTGCTAAGTTCATCAAGATGATTGAACCGAAAGAAAACTAATGAATAATCAACAATAAAAACCATAGAATATGATTTTCGATAGAAACGACAAGAAACAAGTAGTGGCGCTACTGGGTGCCGGTAGTATGGGAACAGCCATCGTGCGCCGAATCGCAGCAGGCAAGAAAATTCTGCTGGGCGACATCAGCGAGAAGGCGCTGGAGCGCGTCAGCGACGATTTCCGTCGCAGCGGCTATGATGTGGAGATCTGCGTGGTGAACGCTCTTGAAAAAGAGAGCATCGAGGCTTTTGCCAAGAAGGCTGCTGAGCTCGGCCCCGTGATGTACTTCATCGACACGGCTGGCGCGTCGCCCAACCAAGCCTCGCCCGAGCATATTGTCAACCTCGACATGGTCGGCACGGGCTATGCCGTCGATGCCTTCGGCAAAGTGATGGCTGAAGGTGGCGCAGGACTGATCATTTCGAGTCAGGCCGCCTACATGTATCCCATCCCCAACGAGGATGAGCTTCAGATTGTAAACGCTACTACAGAGCAACTCGCAGAGCTACCCATCGTCAAGAATGTGGCCATGCAGAACTCCGGCTTCGCCTATATGATTGCCAAGCGCGTGAACCACCTCCAGGCGCAGCGCGCCGCAGCCACATCGTGGCGCGAGCGTCGCGCCCGCATCAACACCATCTCTCCAGGTATCATCGTCACGCCACTGGCCTACGACGAGTTCAACGCCAACGGCGACGGTTATCAGGCCATGATTGATGCCTCTGCCGCCCGCCGCGTGGCCACCAGCGACGAGATTGCCTCTGCCGCCGCGTTCCTCTTGGGCGAACACGCCTCGTTCATCAACGGTATAGACCTGCTCATCGATGGCGGTGTTATCGCCTCTATCCGCACGGGAATGTTCAAGCTACAAGGTTAAAAAAGAAAGAATATGAAAGTTAAGAGCATCATTCTCACAGCCATCGCCTTAGTGCTGGCCACAGGCTGCAACGGACAAAGCAAACAGGAAGTCAAACAAGAAAAACAAAATACCATGAGCAAATCAATAGTCATTTTCTTCTCCCATGCGGGCGACAACTATAGCGTGGGCAACATCGAGGTCGGCAACACCAAGATTGTGGCCGACTACATCAGCGAAATTGCGGGTGCCGACCAGTTTGAAATCGTCACCCACAAGTACGACGGCATGGCCTACACGCCGCTTATCAAGTTGGCACAGGAAGAAGCCAATAAAGGTGAGCTTCCTCCTTACGAAGGCACCGCGCCCGACCTCTCGCAGTACGATACCGTCTTCATCGGCGGTCCCGTGTGGTGGGGCACTTATCCGCAGGTGATGTTCACCCTCTTCAAGGACATCAACCTCGACGGCAAGACTGTCATCCCGTTCACCACCCATGAAGGTAGCGGCCTCGCCTCCTGCGTAAAAGATGTCAAGAAAGCCTTCCCGAAGGCCAAGGTCACAGGCGAGTTTTCCATCTATGGCCACGAAGTACGTAGCGGAAGAGCGAAGGTAGAGAAATGGTTGAAGGGACTGGGGTATTAATAAGACAATCAAAACGTTATCAATATGCAAAACTTTGATTATCAAACCCCCACACGCCTTATCTTTGGCAAGGGCGTTGTGGAGAAACTGCCCGAAGTGATGGCGCAGTTCGGAAAGAAAATCCTTCTCACCTACGGTGGCGGAAGCATCAAAACAATCGGCCTTTACCAGAAAGTGTTGGAACTGCTGAAAGGCTACGAAATCGTGGAACTCAGCGGCATACAGCCCAACCCGAAGTATGACCCCAGCGTTTTGGACGGCGTTCGCCTCTGCAAGGAGCATAACATCGACGTTATCCTTGCTGTGGGCGGCGGCAGTGTGCTCGACTGCTCGAAGGCCATCGCAGCTGGTGCCTGCTACGACGGCGACCCGTGGGATCTCATCTCCTATAAGGTGAAAGCTCAGGCGGCATTGCCTATTGTCGATATCATCACACTTGCGGCAACAGGCAGCGAATACGACTGTGGCGGTGTCATCTCACGCACCGAGACCAACGATAAGATCGGCTATATGGACCGTCATCTCTTCCCGCACACCTCGTTCCTCGACCCGGAATATACCTTCACCGTCAGCAAGAAACAGACCGCAGCAGGTATCGCCGACGCAATGAACCATACCATCGAGCAATATTTTGTGGAAGATGCAACCTTGCTCAACGACGGATTCTGCGAGAGCATGCTGCGCAGCTTGATGATTAACGGCCGCAAGTGCCTCGAAAACCCTGAGGATTACACCGCCCGCGCCGAGATGATGCTCGCCTGCACCTACGGCTGCAACGGTATCCTTTCGCTCGGCAACAGCTATTCAGGCTGGCCTTGCCATGGCATCGAACACGCCCTCAGCGCCTATTACGACATCACCCACGGATGGGGCTTGGCAATCATCACCCCAAGATGGATGAAACATATCCTCAACGAGCACACGCTGCCTCGCTTTGTGAAATACGGCGTCAACGTGTTCGGCATCGACCCTAAGCTCGACAAATGGGAAATCGCCAACAAAGCCATCGAAGAGACATACAAATTCTTTGAAAGCATCGACATTCCTATGCATCTGCGTGATCTCGGCATCGACGAAAGCCGTGTCGGCGAGATGGCGCATCACATCGCGGTGAACGAAGGCCTCGACCAAGCCTACGCCCCGCTTACTGAAAAAGACATTGCTGAGATTATCACAGCAAGCTTGTAAGATTTTTATAAAAAACCAGTCTCTGAATGACACTGTCATTTCATAAACTAACACTGTCAGACCGCGAGGCGGTGCAGGCTGTGACGCTCAATTCAGGGCGCCGCAACTGCAATTATACCTTCGCTAACCTCGTGGGCTGGCAGTTTTGGTACTACACCGAGGTGTGCGTGCTCGACGACGCCGTGGTGCTTCGCTACACCCACGAAGGCGAACGCGCTTACATGGTCTGCACCAGTAAAGACATCTCGAAAGAACTTTTGGATGCCTTACTCAACGACAGCCAAGGAAACCTTGTACTGATTGGTCTCGAAGACGACCAGGTGATGAAATTGTCAACTATCAATTCTCAACTATCAATTTCTATTGAGCAAGTTCGTAACCAATACGACTACATCTACCGTCGCACCGACCTCGCCGTTTTGCAGGGCGGACATCTGCAGGCGAAGCGCAACCACGTCCATCGTTTTCGCACGGCGCATCCCGATTTTGAATATCGTCAACTCACACCTGAACTATTTAACGAATGCCGTCGTCTCACCGAGATTTGGCAGGAAGAGAAAAACCAAAACGAAAACGAAAACGAAAATGAGAAAGAAACTATCGATGCTGAGTATCGCGTGATGGAGACAATCTTCTCGAATTGGGACGCCCTTGGAATGATTGGCGGAAGCATTTTTATCGACGGGCAAATGGTGGCGTTCACTTATGGTGCCGCCGTAACTAACGACACCATCGATGTCTGCGTCGAGAAAGCCGACCGCCATATCGAGGGCGCCTTCGCCATCATCAACCAGCAGTTTGCCGAGCATCTTCCTGAACAATTCGTTTATCTTAACCGCGAGGAGGATATGGGAATTCCAGGTCTGCGCAAGGCAAAACTATCGTATCATCCCGAAATACTTTTGACTTACAATGTTGTACACATTACAAAGAATGACTGAAGCCGATGCGCCACTAACCGTCGACTGGATGGTGCGGCAATATGGTTTTGACCGTGCCGAAGTCGAGGATTGGGTGCGAAATCTGCATTTCAATTGGCCGTTGAGTGTCAAAGCTCTGGATGAAAACGGCGATGTGATAGGATTGCTCAATATGAGCGATTATCGAATAGAGGAAGAGACACCGCAGATTCTAAAAGATGAGCCTGAGCTGATAAAAAACCTTAACGCTCAACGTTATATCGCTGTTTTTTCGTTCATCGTTGCTGAAAAATATCGTGGCACTAGTCTGAATTACGACATGCTTATGTCAATCATGCCGGAATTGAAATCCAACTACGATTTCGTCTTTATTCCAGTGTTACATCGCCTCAAAACTCATCAATACTGGCAGCACTGGGGTGCGAAAGAGTTTTATCGTGACGAAAATTGTGTATATTACAAATTAGATATAAAAAAGACATGAAAACATTAGTAGCTTACTTCTCAGCCACAGGCACGACCAAAGCCGCTGCACAACGATTGGCAAAAGAATTCAACGCCGACCTTTACGAAATCACCCCCGAGGTACCTTACACCGACGCAGACCTCAACTGGCGTGACAAAAACTCACGCTCAACAATCGAAATGAAAGACAAATCGTCACGTCCGGCAATTAAAGGTCATTGCGACAATATCGCCGACTACGATACAGTATGGATTGGCTTTCCTATTTGGTGGTACACCGCCCCGACAATCGTCAACACCTTCATCGAGGCCCACGACCTCAGTGGCAAGACCCTCAACGTTTTCGCCACCAGCGGCGGCAGCGGAGTTGAAGGCTCGGCTAACGATCTGAAGAAAGCCTATCCGCAGTATAATTGGGGCGAGAGCAGGTTGATGAATTAAAATATCCGCGACAAAAATCGCTCCATGCCCAAGCATATACCGGTTATAAAATTCCATAAGGACAAGTACGGCGACGAGTTGCAAATCGACGTTGTTACTCTTGACATGATTCGCAACAGCAAAACTTTTGCTGAAGTGATGCGGCAGTCGTTCTTTGGCATTATGCTCACAACTGGAGGCGAGGGCGACGTGGAGGTTGACGGTGTGCCTTGTGTGGCTCGCAAGGGTCTGGTGGCTTGTGCCCGTCCCGGTGATGTCTGCACAGTGACCCGTGACGAAGGTCTCACCTCGCTTGAGCTGATTTTCGAACGCAATTTCGTGCTCGAGTTCTTCAATGACGCACATTTCCTCGACGGATTGGCTTATTTTTCACCGAAACGCATATCACCATATCTTCAGTTGGAAGAATCTTTATATAACAGGATTGTGGCACTCTATGTGGAAATACAGTTGGAGATAAACCACGCCCGCGACCGTCATCTTCTACGTGCCATGCTCTATGAAACGCTTATGCTGCTGAACAAGGCGATGCCTGTAGTATCCAAGCCAAAAGAGAGCAACATCGACCGCGTGGCGCGTTTCCGCGAGCTGGTGAACGAGCATTTCCGCACCGAAAACGGCGTTGAGTTTTATGCCGACCGCCTTTGCATCACGCCAAACTATCTTAACAAAATAGTACGCCAGAATCTGGGACAATCGACAAAAGAGTTTATCCAGTCGCGCCGTATAGAGGAAGCGTGCCGTCTTTTGAGCTATACCACATTGTCAGTCAATGATATAGCACAAGAATTGAATTTCGATGCCACCTCATATTTTGTTCGTGCTTTCACCCTCGTTGAAGGCATTACTCCACTGCAATATCGCAAGAGTCACGAAAAGTGACATTTTCTGCCTTTTTATTATCTTGCCAGTCGCCAAGACCGCTGTAATTTTGCATCGTCAAACAAAAAGATAAGCAAAATGAAAAAAACGATTATGATTATTGCGGCAGCACTGATTATGACTGCATGTGGAACAAACACTAACAACGGAAACACTAACAAAAAAAGAACTGAGATGAGTACATTAACAAACAAAGAAATGGCAGTGGCACTTTTGAAGGCCATTGAAACCGGCGCAAGCGAGCCTATCGCATACGTCAACGCAGCAAACTACAAACAGCACAACCTCGGCGTCGAGGACGGACTCGACGGCTTTGGCCGCGCATTGGCCGGATTGGTGTCTTATCCTGAAAAGGCAAAGGTAAACACCGTTCGTGCTTTTGAGGATGGCAACTACGTGGTCTGCCAGACCGACTACAACTTCTTCGGTCCAAAAGCGGGCTTCGACATCTTCCGTTTTGAAGACGGTAAAATCGTCGAGCATTGGGACAACCTTATGGTTTACAATGGTGAAAAGAATCCAAGCGGCCACACCCCATTTGATGGCACAACCGAGTTTAAGGATTTTGACAAGACTGAGGTCAACAAAGCCATCGTGCGCAACTTCGTTCAGGACGTGCTGATGGGACAGCATCCTGAAAACCTCACCAATTACTTCGACGGCAACAATTACATCCAGCACAACGTGGCAATCGCCGACGGTCTTGACGGACTTGGAGCAGCACTCGCGGCAATGGCAGAGCAAGGCATCAAGATGGAATATTTCAAAATCCACAAAATACTAGGTTGCGGCAACTTCGTTCTCGCAGTCAGCGAAGGAGCTTTTGCAGGTCAACCGACATCGTACTACGACATGTTCCGTATCGAGAACGGTAAAATTGCAGAACACTGGGACGTGATGGAAACCATTGCACCTGAAAGCGAATGGAAACACCAAAACGGCAAGTTCAACTTCTAAAAACTTAGCATAACAACTTTAAATTCCGCGATTTGGTTTACCATTTTGCGGAATTTTTTTGTATCTTTGCAACATCAAATCATTAAAAAGCAAGTGAAAATGTTACAGAAAGCTTTGGAGTTCCTTCAAGAACATAATGAAATCGCTTTCGCCACAAGTGACGGCAACCTTCCTAAAGTTCGTGTTTTTCAAATCATGAAGCAGGAAGGGACAACTCTCTGGTTTGCCACTTCTGCAAAGAAAGACGTTTATAAAGAACTGCGACAGAACCCCAATGTTGAGCTTTTGGCTTGGGCGGATAAGGTTTCGGTACGCTGTGTCGGAAAGGTGGCATTCGATGTCAATGAGGAAACAAAACGTTGTATTTACTATAACAATCCAGTGCTTCCAAGGCTTTACGACAGCTATGACCAGCTCGACTATTTTAGTCTTGACTTGAAAAAAATAGATTATTACGACTTGCGCCCGACACCGCCCGAGATGCTTCATTTCGATTTGAAAAAACAGACGGTGAACGGCGGATTCGTAGGAGAAAAATTTGGAATGTATAAAGTTTAACAAACAAAAGAATGCAGGAGTTCTATTACAAATATCTTCCTGAAACAGATTCTTTCGGGCTTGATGGCTACGCTGGCAACGAAGCCGAGGTGGTCATACCAGCCACGCAAGCAAAAAAGACTGTGACAATGGTTTTTGAAAGCGTCTTCAAAGGCCACACAGAGATAACTTCTGTCAAATTCCCAGATGCAGTGAGTTTCATCGGCGGTTTTTTGTTCGACGGGTGCATCAATATCAAACATGTTGAGTTGCCAAAGGAACTGGAGCATATTTGGCAGTATGCCTTTGTGCGCTGCGGTGTCGAGGAAATCATCCTGCCTGAAAAGGTGAAATTCATTCCACCATACGCTTTCAAGGATTGCAAGAATCTGCGGCGTGTAGTATGCAACGACTCATTGGAGGAGATTTGCGCCCATGCCTTTGAGGGATGCGACCTGCTGAAGGAGATTGTCTATAGTTCCAACACAAAAATAGCTAATGATTTATATTGATATGGACAACATACAAAAACTTTTCGAAACCCTACATGCCGCCGATGCGGTTGTCGTCGGGGCTGGAGCGGGACTCTCAACGGCGGCTGGATTTACCTATTCCGGCGAGCGGTTTGAGAAATATTTTGCCGATTTCATCGGGAAATACGGCTTCACCGACATGTACACCGCCGGCTTTCACCGTTTCCCGACGGAAGAGGAACACTGGGCCTACTGGAGCCGCCATATCTTTTATAACAGGTATGTCCCCGCACCGAAACCAGTGTATGACAATCTTCTTAAATTGGTGAAAGACAAAGATTATTTCGTGATAACCACCAACGTTGACCATCAATTCCAAAAGGCAGGGTTCGATAAAAAACGTTTGTTCTACACCCAAGGCGATTATGGTCTGTTCCAATGTGCGAAACCATGTCACCAAAAAACGTATGATAATGAAAATATCGTGAAACGAATGATTTCGGAACAACGTGATATGAAAATCCCATCGGAATTGATTCCCCGTTGTCCTGTCTGCGGTGGCCCGATGACCGTCAACCTGCGTTCAGACAACACCTTCGTGGAAGACGAGGGTTGGCACGCGGCGGCTGAGCGTTACATTGAATTTATAAAACAGCATCAGAATGGCAAAATCCTCTATTGGGATCTTGGTATAGGCAGCAACACCCCAACCATCATCAAATTGCCGTTCATGCAGATGACGCTTAAAAACCCTGAGGCGACCTACGCCACCGTCAACCTCGGCGAGGCGTTCACCGTCGAACAAATCAAAGACCGTTCCATCGTGATTGACGCCGATATCGCTGATGTTTTAGAAAAGTTATGATCATTACCGTCATTTCGACCGTAGCGAAGCGAAGTGGAGATCTGAGCGAAGCGAAAGCATTCACCTCTGGTGAATAAATCTCCTGTAATTATGAATTAATTATCATGAACCGTTTAGATTATTTAATAAAATACCTCATTTCTGAAAACCCTGAATTTTCGGAAATCCAAACCCCTGACGACCTGCAAGGCAAACGCGACCTGTTCCGGGCCTTGCGCAACGTGAGGATGCCTGCCCCCGTCAGCGATGAATTTCTTCGCCTGCAAGACGAGGAATTGCAGGAACAATTGAATGAAAAAGGCATCGTAACGATGCCATGTAGGGGCGAATCATCATTCGCCCGTGAATCATTTGTTCAGGGCGAAAAATGTTTCGCCCCTACGACGATGACAATTTGGCAGGGCGACATTACGCGTTTGAAGGTCGACGCCATCGTCAACGCCGCCAACAGTCAGATGCTGGGCTGTTTCCACCCATTGCACAGGTGCATCGACAACGCCATCCATTCCGCTGCCGGCGTGCAGCTGCGCGAGGAATGCAACGCCATCATGCTCAAACAGGGACATCCCGAGCCGACAGGCCAGGCTAAAATCACCAAGGCGTACAATCTGCCATGCAAACACGTCATTCACACGGTCGGACCAATCATCCCGAACGGCATCCCGACGGAGTCACAAAGGGAACAATTGGCTTCGTGCTATAGAAACATCATGGCTTGCGCCGACGAAAACCATCTCGAAAGCGTCGCCTTCTGCTGCATCTCGACCGGCGAGTTCCATTTCCCGAACGGACTGGCTGCTGAAATCGCGGTGAAGACAGTGAAAGATTATCTCGACAAACATCCCGACACTTCAATTAAATACGTGATTTTCAATGTTTTTAAAGATATCGACAAGAAGATTTACGAGAAGATTTTGTAACTTTGCAAAAAATATGACTTTGGAAAAATGAACTGGCTCATCCTTATCATCGCCGGCCTATGCGAAACAGCATTCGCCTTCTGTTTAGGAAAAACCAAACTTGCCGTCGGCACAGAATTCTGGGCTTGGATAGCAGGATTCGCTTTCTTTTACGTGCTTAGCGCCGTCTTGCTGGCCAAAGCCACTCAAACCATCCCAATCGGTGTGGCATATCCGGTTTGGACTGGTATAGGTGCCGTAGGCGCTGTGGTTTTAGGTATCTTTTTCTTTCATGAACCAGCAACTTTCTGGCGAATTTTCTTCCTTAGCACGCTGATTTTGTCGATTGTCGGACTAAAAATCATAGGCTAATATCCCCAATAGTTATTCATAATAATATATGATTGAGTTCATTGACACCTGTTTCTATCCTCGCCATGCGATTAGCAGAGAAAACATGCAGACGATAAAACAAGTAAGCTCATTATACAAATTTTTAGAGGGATAATTTCTTTTGTCCCTCTTTTTTTGTATCTTTGTGCCTTGAAATAAATCTCAAGGCATCATGAAAAAACTACTTCTCATTTTATTCTTTGCGGCACTCTTCACAGCCTGCAACACAGAACAGAAACCTCAGCCCGAATTCGACAGCAGCGACTTTGTTGCCATAACCGACGTGGTGCCTGATGCCATTCTCGAGATTCGTTATTACAGTACCTACAACTTCGTCGGTGCCCGCATCGACGGCTACGAGCAGCCTGTCGCGCTGATGACCAAGCAAGCCGCCGACTCGCTCAAAGCGGTAAGCGACGAGCTTCGTGAAAAAGGCTATCGTCTCAAAATCTGGGACTCATACCGTCCGCAATGCGCTGTAAATCATTTCATCCGTTGGGCAGAAAATCTGCAGGACACGGCAATGAAACACATATTCTATCCCATGGTCGACAAGAGTCTGCTCTTCGAACAGCAATATATCATGGCGCGTTCAGGTCATTCACGCGGCTCCACCGTCGATCTCACTCTTGTTGACGAACAGACCGGCAAAGAATTCGACATGGGCAGTCCGTTCGACTGGTTCGGCATCGAGAGCCATCCTGACTACTTGGATTTGACAGAAGAGCAACTCGCAAATCGTCATATTCTTTGGAATGCCATGTTTAGCCATGGTTTCAAAGGCATCGACAGCGAATGGTGGCATTTCACACTCATTGACGAGCCATATCCTGACACATACTTTGAGTTTCCAATCAATTAACCAGGTCTTCCTACCCCCTGAGTTCTGCTGTAAGTCAACATTTAGCATTCCCGATTGTGACAATGACAATCTTCCGTCTCAGGCTCTAATGTTGCATGAGCGATGCCATGCTCTTCGAGCTCGTGCTTGAGATGCTCCGACACTTCTGGCCAGCAACTTAAATCCTCAACAACCACGTGGGCTGTGAGTGCCGTTTCGGTGGTGCTGATAGCCCAAACATGTATGTGATGCACTTCTTTCACATGCTCGTTTTCAGTGATATGCTTCTCAATTTCTTTTATATCCACTCCTTCCGGAATGCCATCAACAGCAAGCCTTAAACTATCCGATAACAGTTCCCATGTTGATATGAGGATAACAACTGCGATAATTAGCGACACTATCGGGTCGATGACGGTCCAACCTGTGTAAGTGATAACGATGCCGCTGATGACCACTCCGACCGATACTAAAGTGTCGGCTGCCATGTGAAGGAATGCACCGCGAACGTTGAGGTCGTTTTTCTGTCCGCGCATGAGCAGCAAAGCCGTTGCTCCGTTGATAAGAATGCCTATTCCTGCTGTCCACGACACAACTATTCCGTTCACATCAGTCGGCTCGCTGAATTTGTGGATACTCTCGATAATGATGGCGCCGACCGCCACCAGCAAAATCACCGCATTCAGCAGCGAAATAAGTACTGTCGACTTGCGATAGCCATAGGTGTAATGCTCGTTACTCTTGACTTTTGCTAAACGAAAGGCGACGAGCACCAAAACCAAACTGAACACATCACTGAGGTTATGCCCTGCATCGCTGAGTAGCGAAAGCGAATCTTGCCAAATACCTACGCCTGCCTCGACAAGTACGAAAACTACGTTTAAGA
>JAFYNO010000017.1 GCA_017549705.1 Bacteroidales bacterium
CTTGCCCATCACCATGGTGCTGTCGGCATCGAAGATTGATGAGTGTGGGTTATGGATGATGTCGACGCTCACGATTGGGTCTTCGGTGTATTCGAGGACGCCTTTCATCGGGCCTTCAGCGGCTTCTTTCATCGCAGCGTTGATCTGTTCCTTTGTTGCTTCTGTCTTCAGTGTGCACACGAGGTCGACGAGTGAGCCTGTCGGTGTAGGGACGCGCACTGCGATACCGTCGAGTTTGCCGTTGAGTTCAGGGATGACGATACCAACAGCCTTTGCAGCGCCTGTTGTTGTCGGGATCTGCGACATAGCGGCTGAACGTGCACGGCGAAGATCGCTGTGTGGGCCGTCCAAAATCACCTGGTCGTTGGTGTAGCTGTGGATAGTTGTAATATAACCCTGCTCGATACCAAAACGATCGTTTAATACCTTAGCGACAGGAGCTAAGCAGTTGGTTGTGCATGAAGCGTTTGACACGCATTCAATCTCGTCGGTAAGTTCGTTGTTATTGACACCGACTACGATTGTTGCATCGATTTTATCTTTTGAAGGAGCTGAAAGGATGACTTTCTTGGCGCCGTTCTTGAGGTGGTCGCCATAGCCGCCTTTTGCACTTTCTTTTGAGCGGAAGATACCTGTTGACTCGACAACAACGTCTGGAGTCTTACTCCATTTGATGCTGATAGGAGCACGCTCAGCTGTTACAGGAACACGAACACCATTGACAATCAATGCTGTCTCATCATATTCAACTGTGCCAGGAAACTTGCCCTGTGTTGAGTCATATTTAAGAAGATGTGCCAAAACCTTAGTGCTTGTGAGGTCGTTAATGCCCACCACTTCGAGGTTAGGACGCTCGCAGCAGATGCGAAAAACGTTACGGCCAATACGACCGAAACCATTGATACCTACTTTAATCTTTTCCATATTTCTAAACTTTATTATTAAAAATCTTGAATTGGTCTGCAAATATACAAATAATCTCTTAAATGGTGATTATTTTTTTTATTACATCATTCATAATATCTTCGTGATCGAAGGCTAATTTGGGTAATGATGAAAGTGAAAACCATTGGGCTTTTGCGGCATCATCTAGACCTTTAACGGCTTCAGCTTTGTCGATTATGGCCAGATATGCTACCGTCACAGTCCTTCCACGTGGGTCACGGTCGACTTTTGAATATGCGCCAATCTGCTGTATTTCAGTAACTTTTAGACCAGTTTCCTCTTCCAATTCCCGAATAGCACATTGCTCCGTAGTCTCATCCATATTCATGAAACCGCCAGGGAAAGCCCATTGACCTTTGAATGGTTCATTGCCACGTTGAATCAAAAGGACTTTAGGCTCAGTTTCCTTGGTTATCACAACACAATCTGCGGTGACGGCTGGTCTGGGATATTCGTAAATGTAGGACATACAATTTTATTTTAGAATGCAAAAATAAAAGTTTTGTATTAAATCGGCAAATTAAATCTTGCTTGAGATGGATAATAATCTTAATTTTGCAAAAAATACATCTTAGCATTAAAGACATATGAAAAACAGAAACAATATAAATATCAAGCATTATAGTTTCCCATGTGGAGATATGATTTTGGGCTCATTTGACGGGAAACTTTGTCTGTGTGATTGGATAGATGGCAAAAAGCGCCATGCAATTGATTTTCGTCTGCAAAAATATCTTAATGCTGAATATGTTGAGCTGGCTACAGAAGTGATTGAACAGGCTAAGTTGCAACTTGATGAATATTTAAAGAGTGAGAGGTGTAAGTTTGATATACCTATATTATTTGTCGGCACCGATTTTCAAAAATTGGTATGGAATGAATTGTTAAATATCCAATATGGGACAACTATTTCATATGGCGAGCTTGCGCAACGCATCGGCTGTTCAGATTCGGTGAGGGCTGTCGCTAACGCCAATGCTGTCAATGCGATGAGTATCATAGTGCCATGTCATCGTGTCGTTGGTTACGACGGTGGCTTGGCGGGTTATGGCGGTGGTGTTAAAAAGAAAAGATTTCTTTTGAATTTGGAAGAAAACAATTATCTTTGCAAAAAATAACAACATAATATTTTAACGATATGAAAAGATTAAGTTTAATTAAAATCTTAGCATCAGCAATACTAATATTCAGCGGGGGTCTCTGTGCGCAAATCCAACACTTCGAATGGCAAGGCAAACAGAGAGAATATCTTGTGAGGACGCCAGAGAACTATGAATCATTGCCTGTTATGTTTTTCTTACATGGATTGGGTGACAATATTACGCGTTGTGATCAAGAGTTCAACTTCCCACAGGTGGCTGCTGACTTTGGATGGATGGTTGTCATACCGCAGGCACTCAACGAAGGCTATGGCTCGATGTGGAACGCTGGTCTCACCGCCAGCACCACCAACGACTCTGGCTTTTTGATGGCGCTTCTCGACAGTCTCGCTACGCAATATCCTGTAAATCAAGATAGTATATTCTTCACAGGCTTCTCAATGGGCGGTTTCATGTCGCACCGCATGGCAATAGAACACGGCGATCGTATCAACGCTGCCGCGCCGGTCAGTGGGCTTATCACCACATATATGGCAAATCACACAGCAGTATCTCCTGTGAGGATGCTCGACATCCATGGCACTAGCGACCCTGTTGTGGGCTACGACGGTGGCTCAGAATATTTCGGATACCAACTCGGTCTCAGCGTCGACGCGATAATTGATTATTGGAAAAACGCCAACGGATGTACTAATGAGGCTGTTATCGACACCTTACCCGACACTCATAACGACGGTCTGCTGTTTGTGAGATATTCATATTCCGGCAATGCCGAGCTTCAGCATATTAAAGTCATCGGCGGCAACCATTCATGGTATCGCAATGATAATGTACACGACATTGACTATATGAATTATATCCACAGTTTCTTCACCGGAAAAGTCTCTTTTGATAAGGTGACAAATCCGACGACAGGGAGTCTTAATGTTTATCCTAATCCCACAAACGGACAGATAAAAATCGACTCTGAGAATGAAGGTTTAATCGAAATATTTGATATTCAAGGCAATATTGTGGTACAACAGAAACTCGAAGAAGGCGTTTCAACAATCGATATGCAAAGTTTCCCTGAAGGAGTTTATTTTTTTAAGGAGGGCAATCGTGTTGAAAAGGTTGTCGTGGAGAAATAGTTTTGTAAGATTCAAATCATGAGTGAGACTTTCAAATCACAAGCATTGGAGGCTAATTTAGCCCAAACACGTTATAAAGATATTTTTATTCCGGAGGATCATAAGGCGTTTATTGCTTTATCAGACAGTTATTTCGGAATTCATAAAAGAGCCTCGGAATGCATCACCGAATACCATCATCCGCTGTCGAATCACACCTTTGTGACAGAGGAGCTGCGTAAGATCCTGATGGATGACTTCTGGTTTTATACAAGAGAAGAAGTTCCCGCAGATACCCTGAAGTTGCCGCTTGAGATGATGAGAAGTCTTCTGAAACCAGAGGTGTCATTGAAACTTCGACTGAATATCGTCGTCACGTTGTTTGAATTTGCCGAGCAGGTGTTAACGAAATCACCTAAGCATTCGATGCTTGTTGAGCTGGTTTTCAATATTTTAGAAGATAAGTTTAAGACCAATAAAGACTGTTACATCCTTGCCACCAAGCATGCCGAGCGATATCTTGACTGTGTGGCCAAAAACGATGCTTTCAACGTTGCGGCTTGTCACATATTACGTATGATGCTGCAGGAGAACTACAGTTATTGGCAGTCGACATCCGAGGTGGAAAAATGGGTTGCAGATAACTCCGACATTCTTTCCGATGAGGAAAAAAACGTGATTATCAACGAAGTCGGCAAGCCTTATTTTGACAAATTAAATGCTGATTTGAATGCGGCTCAAACATGGGAATCTCTATCTGAAATGCCTCATTTTGAGCAAGTTGCGAAGCGTTTTACAGAATCCGAGAAGCTGTTCCCAAGATTTGTTACCAAGTTCCATTATGTGTTTTATCTGTTGCATATTCCAGGGATGGAAAGCCAACGTGAACGCTTGATTTGGAATATGGATCGCATGATGCGCGACGCCATCGACGAACTGCCACAAAACGAGCTGATACCGTTCATTGACACTATTTTCAACTTAGCTAAAGAGCTTCGTAAAAATTACACCTCGGCAGTACTTGATTTTCAGCTGACTCTTGGCAAGAAAATCATCGACGTGGACAACACCGAGATGAAAGAGATAGTGAATCATTTTGAGAAAAGGCTCATCGAATTCGGATTTGTCACACCAGGCAATGTGTTTGTGAATGAAGACTGGCAACTGTCAGTAAACAAAGACCATATCAAGAATATTCGTGTTTGGCTCGAGCTCATCGAATATTCGAAGACGCCGCTTGAGAAGCTGCTATCTTCGTTGATTGTGAATTTGAAATTAGGCGGTATTTTCTTGAGTGACACCGATCTTTTCCAGCGTGAAATCACTAAGATTCTAAACTCGAATATCTCCCCATATTATAAGAAGGTGAAGCAGCTTTCGCGAATCTTCCCTGTGTATTTCAACGAGATAGGGGCGGAGGGTGAGATTCGAAACGTCACCACCAACATGGATGAGATAGGTCTGCGACAGGATAAGCTTGTGCACTTCTTAAGGAAACAGGTCCATACCGAAAGTAATAATACCCTCATTGCGCTGACCTTCGATGTCTTCAAGTTCTGGAGCGATGGTAATGTTGATGAATTGAAGCCTATCCTGCCAAAGAACGTGTTTGAGGCAATCGATATGAATAGTGAATATTTCATTCATATTCATAGCCTTGTGCAAACGATGTGCGAGATTTCTAGTCTCAATCCTGAAGATGTGCTGATGCTATCGCGTGACGATTACGAAAATCTCATCAAAAAGGCTGCTGACCGCATCAATCTTGAAGGTGAGATTTATGACCGCGAGCATCTGCGCCTCATGGATATCCGCGATTTATATGCATATCTGCGAGAAAAATATAGCTTCGAGTCAGTAAACATCTTCGCATATCTGCGCAACTATCCGTTCATATCTGACGATGAGATTTGTGAGTTTGAGAAGGCCTATAAATCAAAGGATTTGGACAAATCTATTACATTGATTTATGCCTTTATGGATAAGTTGAAAGGCATTATTTTCAATCCTGAGCAGAGCGAAGGTTGGGAGAACATCTATCATAAACGGCACATCGCTATCGGCATTCCGTCGATGTACGGCACCTATCGTGAGAATAAATTTGAGGCTATGGGCTTGACGTTCAGACTCGAACGTGTTGCCACACAGCTTATGGAGAAAGTGGTACAGAGCATCAACCTGGAATATATCTCTGAGAGGACGCTGAATCAGATTTACAAGATTTTGATGTATTTCCGTGACGGCTTAGCGCTTGACGGCATCACAAACCAGAGCTTTAACTCGAAGCTCGACATGCTGCGTTACAGTTTGACGTCACGAAGCTTCTCATTTGGCCAGTATATCAACATCTTTCAGTTCATTGCCGAGGATGTGCGCCGTATCATTATTAAATTCTTTATCAAATCATACGAATATCCTTTAAAGGTGGTTATCCCACAACTTTTTGACGCGGATAATAAACTCAGCGAGCGCGATATGGCGGCTCTGATAAGCAAGAAATCGGAGGAGTTTCATCGTGATTTGTTGTCGGATGCATTCCTGATGCAGCCTCTCGACAACTTCATTGGCCGCATCCTTAACTCGCTGAGAACCATGGAGTCGACGCTTGACCCGAAGCTCATCAGCGACATCATGACTTACAACTCTGAGATGCTGATAAGTCCTTTCTGGGAACCGACGCCAAAGATGGACAACCAGGTGTTTATCGGTAATAAAGCTAACAACCTCAAGACGTTATATTTAAAAGGCATGCCGGTGCCTCCTGGCTTTGTTATCACAACTGAGGCCTTCCGTCGTAACGAGACTATCAACGCCATTCCTGAGCTTAGAACCGAGATTCACGGCATGCTGCAACGGTTTATGGAAGAGCTTGAAGGCATATCCGGAAGGAAATTCAACAATGCTGAGGCGCCACTGCTTGTCTCGGTGCGATCAGGTACGGCTATCTCAATGCCCGGCGCGATGGACACCTTCCTGAATGTCGGTCTGAATGATGAACTCGTTGAAAAGATTGCACAAGATCCAGCAAAAGCTTGGGCTATATGGGATTCTTACCGTCGTTTCCTGCAGAGCTGGGGCATGGCGAAAGGCATTCATCGTGATATCTTCGATGAAGAGATTAATACATTTAAGTCGGTATACGATGTAAAACAAAAAGTCGATTTCAAGGCTTCACAGATGCGCGAGATGGCGTATTCTTACAAGAAAATCCTTGAACAGCATGGTGTTGTGCTTGAGCAAGATCCGTTCAAACAGATTGTCGAATGTGTGAATATGGTGTTTGACTCGTGGAACTCAGAGCGCGCATTGGCTTACCGCCGTCATCTTGGGATTTCAGAAAACTGGGGAACCGCTGTAATCGTGCAGCAGATGATTTATGGAAACATTAGCGAGGTGTCGGGCACAGGTGTGGTGTTCACGCAAAACCCGCATCGCGAACGTCCTGGCGTGCATCTGTACGGTGACTTCACTATGCAGAGTCAGGGAGAGGATATCGTTGGCGGACTGGTTAAGCCGTTGCCGATAGGAGAGACCCAGCGTATTGCGGCAAACCTGGATGGACCGTCAATGCAGACTGCACTTCCGGAGATTTACAAGAAGATTTATTCTATTGCGACAACGCTGACAGAAGACCTCGGTTATGCACCGCAGGAGATGGAGTTTACGTTTGAATCTGACAAGCCAGAAGATTTCCACATCTTGCAGATTCGTGACCAAGATCTGAAACTCGAAAGCACCGTCAATGCCTTTGTGCAGTCACCGCAAGAGATGAACCAGATAGGCCGAGGGATGGGAATCGGTGGCGGCGCCATGAATGGCATCATCGCATTTAATGAAAACGATATCAAGACGTTACGAGCCAAATATCCTGATGAGAATGTGCTGCTTGTGCGTCCTGATACTGTGCCTGACGATATCGGATTGATCTTTGACTGCGATGGATTGCTCACTGCTCGCGGTGGCGCAACATCGCATGCAGCTGTTACAGCAGTTCGTCTGGGTAAGGTCTGCGTGGTGAGCTGCGTCGAGCTTATGGTAGATGATGAGAAACATTGTGCCGAGCTTAATGGACATAAACTAAAGGCTGGCGACAAGATTGCAATCGACGGCAACCTCGGTCTGGTATATCTTGGCCATTACGCCACCGAGAAGATGAAAATCGGCAATGGATACAATTATTAAATAAAAATTGATACGTAAAAATATTTTGTATATTTGCAGCCGGCAATTTAAAATATGAAAGCGAAGATTTACGGCATATTCATTCTCGTTGAGGCATTCTTCATGTTTGTCTCATCAATGGTGGCGTTATATTATAATGTGCACTGTGGCGAGAAAGACGTGGTGTCGTTGCTTGCGGCTACCATGATTACCGGCATCTTCGGTTTTATCCTTCTCTCTGCGGGCCGTGAAAAAGCTCGCAAAGGCGACGACCGTGTGAAGAAAATCGACAACCTCACGATGAAAGACTCGTTTGTGCTTGTCACAGTGGCCTGGGTGCTCTTCGCGGTGTTCGGCATGCTGCCGTTCATCTTCACCGGCGCCATCGACAACGTGACCGACGCTTTCTTTGAGTCGATGTCGGGCTTCACAACAACAGGAGCCACCATCATGAATAACATTGACGCTCAACCGCATGGCATCTTGTTCTGGCGAAGTGTGATACAATGGTTGGGAGGCTTGGGAATCATCGTGTTGTTCCTCGCCATTATTCCTGCGTTGAATAAGAAATCTAACAAGACCACACTGTATTCGGCGGAGATGTCGGGCTTGAGTGTGAAGAAACTGCATCCTAAGATGGCTGTTACAGCCCGTCATTTATACCTTATTTATATGTTCCTGACAGTGGTCTGCGCCTTGGTGTACTGGGCGGGCCCGATGAACTTTTACGACGCTGTGTGTCACGCACTTACCACCATGTCGAGCGGCGGCTTCAGTACGCATCAGGCAAGCATAGGGTATTTCAACTCGAGCTATGTGGAGTATTTCTGTTCGTTATTTATGGTGATGTCTGGCATCAACTTCTCGTTGTATTATTTCCTCTCAAGAGGCAACGTGAAATATTTCCTTAAAAATGAGGAGTTACGTTGGTTCTTTGGTGTCATCATCATCATGGTGGCTGTCATGACAACCTTGTTTTACTATGCTCCGAGCGTCCAGACCATCGCTACCGACACTTCGGCATATCCTGAGCCTACGTTTGAGTCAAGGTTCCGCGCAGCATTGTTCCATGTCGTGACAATTGTATCATCAACGGGATATCAAGGATCGTATTACGATTACACGTTGTGGGGAGGTTTGTTTTTATTCCCCACATTGTTGCTTATGCTGAGTGGCTCATGCGCGGGATCAACATCTGGAGGTATCAAGATCATCCGTTGGATGGTGTGTTTGAAGTCTATTCGCATCACTATCAGACAATTCTTACATCCTAACGCAGTGTTTTCGGTGAAAGTCTCGAAAGAGGTGGTGTCGAATGATATCCTTCTCAGAACCTTGAATTTCCTATTCTTCTACGTGATAATATGCATCGCGAGCGTGATAGTGTTCTGTATCAGCGGATGCGAGTTCAAAGAGAGTGTCTTCAACACCGTCACGGCGCTGAGTAACATGGGTCCTGGCGTCGGCAATACCGGTCCGGCAACGACATTCTCCGATCTCACCGTCATGGCAAAATGGGTTATGTCGTTCCTCATGCTGATGGGACGTCTCGAGATTTACACGGTGTTACTTCTCTTCACACCTACATTCTGGAACAAAAAATAAATCACTTCGAACCCGACGAAGGACGCTGGTAAACTCTCAAATCAAACTGTTTGATGACAGCGTAGATGTGGTCGAAAATATCGTTCTGAATCTTTTCGTATGATACCAAATCGGTCTTGCTGCTGAAACAATAAATCTGCAGCGGGATACCGTTTTCTGTTGGATCTTTCTGACGCACAAGAATGGTCATATTATGATTAAGTTCATGATTATGACGCAGATACTCTGTAAGATATGCTCTGAAAATACCAATATTAGTCTGACGGCGGCCATTGACGAGGGTAGAGGTGTCAACTTTGTTTGCTTTGTTGTATTCTTCAATCTCTTCCTCTGTTTTGGTGATATAATCGCTGACAAGTTGGAATTTTTTATATCTCTCAAGCATCTCAGGGGTGCAGAATTTCACGGTATCGACATCAATCATGATGGCGCGCGAGATACGACGGGCGCCTGATTCCTGCATGCCGCGCCAGTTGACGAACGGATCGGAAATAAGGGAATACGTTGGGATTGTGGTGATGGTGTTGTCCCAATTTTTCACTTTCACCGTGGTGAGTCCCATGTCGATGACGTTACCGTCGGCGTTGCCTTTTACAATCCAGTCGCCGATGCGCACCATGTCGTTTAAGCTAAGCTGAATGCCTCCCACAAAGCCGAGGATAGGGTCTTTGAAAACCAGCATCAACACAGCTGAAAGAGTGCCAAGTCCGATGAAGATGTTGCCAAGATCTTTCTGCGTCAACACTGCTATGATAAGCAGTACACAGATGATGACAAGTATGATTTTTATGACTTGAATCAAGCCTTTGATAGGTTTGTTTTTCGAGACATCAAATGAATTATATATATCCGACAAAGCGTTGAGTGTCGACATGAAAATGCCAGTGAATGTGGTGATTTCCAAGATTCTTATCAACACCAAGGCGAAGGCGTTGAATGAGGCAAAATCAGGTGCCACATCATAAATCAATGCTCTAGTCAGATAGATTGGGATGAGGAGGGCTATTCGTCTCTCAAGTTTTTTATTGAGAAAATAATCGTCGTATTTTATCGGGCTCTTTCTGATGATTCTCCCGACCACGCTCTTGAGCAGCCATTTTGCAAGAAAAAACAGCCCGAAGCCTACAACCAACAATGTGATGATGCCAACGCCTTGAGCCCAATCCTTAGCGAGATCAGCGCTGAAACGCATGCCTAAAAACAGTTTTTCAATGATTGCTAAATATTTCGTAATCATAATGTTATGGTTTTGATGGTAATAATATATTCAATGACAATGGTTTAATCTCTACGTCTACGTCTTTCGACATGAAAATCGGTTCGCCGTCGATGTTAACGAAACCTTCTTTCTCGCGAATCACTTTTATTTTCTGTGCTTTATGTATGTCAACGACATGTGTTTTGTCGATATGTTGCGTCAACAATCTTTCAGCTATGTAAGGCACTGCTAGCAGATTTGGTTTCTTAAAGATGCAGACGTCGAGCAAACCGTCGTTGAGCGAGGCGTGCGGCGACACTGCGGCATTGAAACCGAATTGGTTGCTGTTGGCAAATGAAATGAACAACGGCTCGCAGTCGAACTCTTCTTTGTCGTCTAAAATAAGATGATATTTCTCGGGCTTGAACTTGAAATATTTCTCTGTGACGAGTTTGAAATATGTCTTGAAGCCTCTGTTAGGGTCTTTCGCGAAATAATCGGCTATTATGGCATCAAAGCCCACGCCGGCGATGCTGACATAAGGCACACCGTTCACAGCTGCAGTGTCAATCTTCGACTTCACACCTTTATTAATCACCTCGGTTATAACTTTCTTTGCCTTTAAAGGCAGATGCAGATGGCGTGCCAGTCCGTTGCCAGAGCCGTATGGCACGATGGCAAAGGTCTGCCGAGCTCCAATCATGTTGGTAGCCACCTCGTTGATGGTGCCGTCGCCACCAACTGCTACGATGATATCGTATTCATCCTCAATGGCTTGCTTGGTGAGAATAGCAGCATGACCGCCATATTCAGTCAACGTAATGGTGTAGTCATATTTGTCCTTGTCAATCAATTCCTCGACAATCGAAGGGAACTTCGACTTGTCGTGATGACCCGAAATTGGGTTGACAATAAACAATATCTTTTCTTTCATTTTATATATAACTTATTGTTAATCATTCTGTTGGTATATTGCTGAAGGCGCATCTTGAACTTGCTGTCGAGCTCGTTCCAAGTGTCGTTACCTTCTTTATATATGTCGTTTATCAGGCAAGAATCAGTCTCAATGTCGAATACCGAGGTAATGTTGTTGCCATCTGATTGCAGCATATATTTGCCATCTGAATACTCATAGATATTGTTGAGATAGCTAATAAAACAAGGCTCTTGCAAGCTGTCGAACACGTTTCTGCCAAAGGAGAAGACGGTGTCGTTGTAGCCAAGAGCGGCCAACAGACTAACACCGATATCTGTTTGCTGAGCCATGATGTTTGTTCTATTTGGCTTGATAACGTTCGGCGCATAAAATGCTGTCACAATCTGATATTGTCCGTAACCGTTAAGGTAGCTGTCGAAACGGTGCTCAGGGTTCACATGGTCGCCAGCTATGACGAAGACGGTGCTGTCGAACCAGCTGTAATTAGTCATGGTTTCGAAGAACTTACGCATGGCGTCGTCTGTGTAGCGCATGGTCTTCTCAAAGTCTGTCTTGTAGTCGCCGTCCGGTAAATCATATCCTTTCGGGAGCTTGAACGGGTGGTGCGACGACAATGTAAAAACGCCAGCGGCGAAAGGCTTTTTCATCTCGTTGACCTTCTGCGCGGTGAACTGTAGGAACGGCATATCTGAAATGCCCCAGGTACCGTCGTAATCGTCGTCGTTATCGTATTCATTGCGGCCATAGTAATTGTCGAAGCCAGCAGATGTTGCCGAGGCGTTGAAGTTCATAGTGCCGTTGTTGCCACCATGGAAGAACGCCGTCGAATAGCCGTGACGCTTTAAAATGCTGCCGATGCCCTCGAGACGATTGGCAGCGTAACGCGACTCCACATAGTCTTTCGACATCAGTGATGGTAGTCCTGACAGGATAGAGGTGAGCGCCTCTATCGACTGACGTCCATTTGCCATGCCGTTGAAACTCAGGCTGTTGTCAAGCAAAGAGTCGAGAAACGGCGTGATGGAGGTCTCACGTTTTTCATTGTAAAACTTCACCATCTCCTGCCCGTGACTTTCTAAAATAATGATGAAAACATTGTAATCTTTGGTGTTGCCTTCAATGTAACGGTTGATTTTCAAGTCGTTTTGAATCGGGGAGTAGAGCTCTTCGAGTTCGTCTTCATCGTAAAAATGTAGCGGTTTCAATGCGGTTCCTGATGAGCCACGCCCAATGGTAAACGGAGTGTTGAGCACCAACGGGATATTCTGCGTCTTGGTGTAGTTTGCCGCAGTGATGATGCTTATTGGCTTATTCTGCAGACCACCTCTAAGCCCAATTATTGACGCTCCAACGATTAGTGAAAAAATCAATGAACGTGTTGAATACCAACGGATTCTGTCGGTGACTTCAACCGGTTTTACTTTTGTTTTTCTTGTTAAAATGATTATCGCAATCAGATAAACGGCGAAAACCACCCCGATAAACCAGAAGTCGATAACGAATTGCTTTATCAAATCGCTTTGGTTGTCGTCGGTATGCTGAGCAAAACCAAAGAGTTCCGACGTCATGCGTTTATCGATGTAACGATAATATATCACATCTATAAGGTTAAGCAGAATGGCGATGGAGTTTGTTATAACGAACAGAATATCAACGACTTTGCAGTATATCTTGTTGTATTTGAATTCTAAAGGTATTCCGTAAAAAACAAGAAGTGGTAAGTTGAAGATGATGAGTGCCCAGATATCGAATCTCATCCCTATGAAAAACAGTCGGAACTGTCCGCCGACGCTGAGGTTGGGGAAATTTCCGGTGTTGAAAAGGAACAGCAGCCAACGGCTCGTTGCGAGAAGCAGAAGCATCACGACAAGACGTGTAGCAAAAACCTTCCAAAGTGGTTGTTCCTTTTTAGAAAACATAAAATTATTTTTCGCAAAGATAATAAAAATAATGTAACTTTGTAAATCAAATTTATTGAAAATGAGATTTAAGTTTTTGCTTTGTTTATTACTGATTGTCAATATATTATGTGCTCAAAACAAGCCAAACTATCCAGTATATCCAGATCCTGTCAAGATTCCGATTTACCTTTCGGCGACTTTTGGTGAGTTGCGTAACAACGCTTTCCACGCTGGTGTCGATATTAAGACAAATGGCAAGACTGGCTATCGTGTTTATGCGGTCGCTGACGGCTATGTGAGCCGTATTGGTGTGTCGCCTTACGGCTATGGCAATGTGGTGTATGTTACTCATAATGATGGATATATGTCGGTTTATGCGCATCTTGACAGCTTCAACAACAAGATTAGTAAATATGTCAAAAGCAAGCAAATGGCTAGTAAGTCGTTTGCACAGAATCTGTTCCTTGAAAAAGATGAGATGCCGGTGAAAGTGGGTGATGTCCTGGGTTATAGCGGCGACACTGGTGGCTCGGGCGGACCTCATCTGCACTATGAGCTCCGTGATGCAAATCAGCATCCGGTAAATCCATATTTCTTCGGATTCAAGATAGCCGATAAAATAAAACCTCTCATCAATGGTTTCGCTATATATCCAAAGAGCAAATCATCAGTAAATGGAAGATATTGTGATGCTTATTTTGAGCCAAATGATAATCAGGAAATCAAAGTGAATGGGAAGGTTTATTTCGGCATCTCTACATGCGACCAAGCAGATGGCTCGGCTAATAAAAACGGTGTTTATTCAATTGAGCTTTTTGCTGATAACAGGCTGATATTCAGCATAGTTTTTGACACATATTCTTATGATGAGACACGTTACATCAACAGTCTGATTGATTATAAAAAGTTTTTTAATGATAAAATCCGATTTGTTAGAACTGAGATTGACGAGTACAATATCCTTGATTTATATGGCGAAAGGGAAGGTTGCGTGACGCTGAAAGATGGTGACAGGGTTGAGATGAAATATGTCGTGAAAGACTATTACAATAATGTCTCGACTTTGCGATTCACTTTGGTTGGCGACAAACCTATTAGAGAATTTGCTGAAAATCAATATAGTAGAGCTTATTATCGGGTTGATGGTAAAAATGAGGTCGAGGTTAATCTTGATGGTTTCACTGCTAAGATCCCGCCTAAAGCGTTTTATAAGTTCGAATATATCCTGGCTCGCCAGATTGACACTATCCCGAATATCGCTTCTGATTATGCGTATGTGCTTGGTTCTGAAGATATTCCAGTTCAGAAAAACATAGTGCTAGATATTCGTCCATCAGAAAAATATGCAGATTCCGACAAGCTTTATGTTGTTTCAATCGACAAAGACGGCAAATTTATTCCTCAAGGTAATAAGGTGCGTGCTCTTGGGACATATGCTTTGGCAGTTGATAATGTTAAACCTACAATTGCCCCGCAAAATTTCAAAAACAACACTAAAATCATCAAATGTAAGCGTCTGAATATCAAGATTAAAGACGATGAATCGGGTATTGCCAAATATGATATTTACCTCAACGGAAAATGGGTTGTTGGCGCTTACGATGCGAAAAACGACTTGCTCTTTTACGATGTCGACGAACATCTAAAGAAGGGCAAAAACAAGATGGAAATCGTTGTTACAGATGCTGTTGGCAACGAAATACGTAAAGTTTACAATATTATTCGCCAATAATATATTGATATGCGCCGGCATCTGGCTCGCTGCCTCTATCGACACCGTCCAGATCAAATTGCAAATCACCCATTGAATATGCAGGATTGCCAATGCCAATCGCTGCAGACAGAGTGTCGAGGTGGAAGTCGAATTCTTTGGTATTCAAGAAATTCGGTTTTTTGTTGAACACGCAAGCTTCATAATAGCTGTTATTATGTGGACGTTTGGTGCAAATCAAACTGTTTCTGAACACGTAGTTAGTGTCGGCGATAGGGTAGAAGTCTGTACCGAATTCATTGTCTTGATTGCCATATACGATGCTGTTGTTGATTTCACAGCTGATCGGTATAGCGTATGTTGTGCCATTGGTAGGATCGGTATATAAATTGTTGATAAACAACGCTTCAGCCTTTCTTGTGGAGCCAGTCCAATAGTTAGCAATGGTGTTATGAGTTAGTATATATTCGCCGCCTCCAGTGAGTGCTACACAATAATTTCCGCAGTTATCTACCAATGAATTCGACATCCCGATGCTGTAACAGTTGGCGTATAGCCCCATTCCGGTATGGTTTTCGAGGATTGTGTTCGTGATGTATGTCGCTTCCATGTTGTCTTTCAGCATGCGTTGTATCTGCAGACCTATAAACCCATTGCGGAT
Source organism: Bacteroidales bacterium (assembly GCA_017549705.1). Classification (GTDB taxonomy): domain Bacteria; phylum Bacteroidota; class Bacteroidia; order Bacteroidales; family F082; genus Limimorpha. Next base: position 15,329 of record JAFYNO010000017.1, read on the forward strand.
AATCGCGTGATTGATTCTGTGTCCATGACCTTCACGAGCTTCCATGAGCCATATTCTGTCCCATTGTCCAGGCTGGTTGTCGTAGTAATGTTCGAGTCTATCACCTTGAAACACAACGGGATCTTCGGCTGTTCCATTGACAATGAGTTGGCCTTCGCTCCAAGCCCAAAGTCCAGAACCTCCATGGAAATAAACACGGGTGCCAGGCTCTATTGTCAGAGTGCCGTCTGAATCGATAAGTGCCACATTATAAATGACATAAGGCTTTTCGGCTGTCCAATGTACGTCTTTAACGGAGTCGTTTGTGACAGGATAATAGTAGTTGGTGTAGTGCCCGTTTTCGTCTGGAAAGATGCCGATTCTACCTATTATATAATTGGCGTTCTGTCCGTAAGCCGTCAGATGAACAACCTTCTCATTGCCGTTGGTGTTGAAAATCAGGCGGTCTTCAACGAAAAACGGATTGTTGTCATCGTTAGGATTTATCGTGACTTTGATGAATACGTAAAGGCTGTCGTTTGCATAAATCTCTGTGTCTTTGAACGTCGTCCCTGACACTCCATCCACGTTGATGCTGTAAGGGGAGGAGCTGCCTCGTTCGAGTCGTATCGAATTGATTTTAAGGTTCTCAGAATTATTGTTATAAATCATGAGAATCCTCGTTGATGAGCCAACGCTGGTGAATACTGTGTCGAATGCAATGGTGTCGGTCGATAGGCTGATGTTTTTTGACGGGTTGTCGGAAAACGTCTGTTCTTTTCGACAGGCTACTGTTACGACTGTTAGAGATAATATTATGAAAACTAATACTTTACGCATTGTTATTTGATAAAGTCATTGTATGATTGATTCAGATAGGCGTCGCTGCCGATGTATTTCAGCACTGGCAGGAAGTTCTTTGCCTCCATGAAGCCTGGTGCCACGGTGAGTATCTGGTTTTTCTCATTCATGAAGACATATGATGGGTACGACATCCTGCCTTGAAGCAGAGCTGCCGCCAGCTGATGTGTGCCTTTGCGACCGTTTTTTCCACCTTCATTAATATAGGTGTAGCCAGCAAAAACAATGGTATCACTCATTTCCGCGTCGAGTTTCACGGCATAATAATTCTCGTTCATATAATTGATGACATCCTCATTTCTGAAGGTCGTTTGGTCCATGCGTTTGCACCATCCGCACCAGTCGGTGAAGACGTCGATAAAAATCTTTTTTGGTGCCGTCTCATTCAACTTCACAGCTTCTTCAAACGTCATCCAATTGATTTTCTGGGCATTACCGACAATCGGCAACGAAATTGTGATTAATAATGTAATTAATACCTTTTTCATTTTATTCATTTGCTCGCGCTGATATCGCAGATCACACTGATTTTTCTGATCTTCCTCTGCGTGATGGCTCGCTAAAGCGAGCTTGCAGATTTCGCAGACAGATTATGGAAGATTTTGCGTCTTTCTGCGTTTTCTGCGCGAGATTAATACTCTCTAATTTCTTTTTTCGAATCTTTTTCTTTTAAGCTGTCGCGTTTGTCGTAGAAATGCTTTCCTTTCGCCAACGCTATCTCCAGCTTTGCAAGTCCTTTCTCGTTGATAAACAATTCAACAGGGATGATGGTGAAGCCTTTTTCGGCGCTTTTCGCCTTGAGCTTTCGCAGCTCTTTCATGGTGAGGAGC
>JAFYNO010000139.1 GCA_017549705.1 Bacteroidales bacterium
GCGAGAAGTTCTACTGCCCAATCAGCAAAGGCACCTACATGGATATGATGTACATGCCTGACGCTCTCGACGCTATGGTCGACATCATGGAGGCCGATCCTAAGAAACTCGTGCACCGTAACTCATTCAACGTCACGGCAATGAGCTTCGACCCGGAGATCATCTACAACGCCATCAAGAAGTACTATCCGAAGTTCGAGATGGAGTACAAATTCGACCCGATTCGTCAGGCTATCGCCGACAGCTGGCCGAACAAGATGGATGACAGTTGCGCTCGCGCTGAGTGGGGCTGGAGTCCGAAGTACGACCTCGACAAGATGACAGTCGATATGATTGAGACGCTGAAGAAGAAGCTTCTGTAGTTTCAATTAACGTTACGATAAAGGAGAATCTGCAGTAGGTTCTCCTTTATTTTTCAAATCTCGAATATGACCGCATTATTTCCATTATTTCTGCTGATTGTTGGCTTCGCCGCGCTGATTTTAGGTGCCAACTGGCTTGTGAATGGCGCTACATCTATCGGCGTCAAAGCAAAATTGTCGCCACTCATCATCGGGTTGACAATTGTGGCTTTCGGAACGTCGCTGCCCGAGATGATCGTCAACGTATTTTCGTGCATCAAAGGGAGTCCGGGACTGGCAATCGGAAATATTATCGGAAGTAACACCATGAATATCTTGCTCATTTTGGGAGTGAGCTCAATGATTTACCCTATCGACGTGAGCAGGATTTCGATAAGAAGAGACATCCCTGCAGGATTCATTGCCACCTTTGCAATAACATTGATGGCGAATGACTTTTTCCGCGGCACTTCGGGAACCATCTGCTGGGTGGAAGGATTAGTGCTGCTTGGTATGGGTGCGGGATATCTTTGGCTGACTTTTAAGAAGAACTCGGATGACTCAGAGGACTCGGAAACACAACAAGAACTCCCATGGGGAAAGACCATTTTCCAACTCGTTCTGGGCATCATCGGGCTTTACCTCGGCGGCGAGCTCGTATCGCGCAACGCTCAGATCCTTGCCTTGAGCTGGGGCATGAGCGAGAGCACCGTAGGCCTCACCGTGGTCGCGACAGCCACTTCCCTACCCGAGCTTATCACCTCGATAGTGGCGGCATTAAAAAAGAACTCCAGCATCGCCATTGGTAACGTGCTGGGGTCCAATATTCTTAATATCTTCATGGTGCTCGGCGTCAGTTCGCTCATCACGCCACTGCCGTTTGACACCCACATGAATCATCAGCTGATGATTTTGTTTGCCGCCAACGCCATCATGCTGACCACCGTCTTCACCGGCAAAGGCCGCAAGATATCGCGTTTCGAAGGCTCAATCCTGACTTTAGGATACGTCGCCTTTATGTTATTTAGCCTCTACAACTAACACATTTTCATTCTGCAAACGCACCTTCAGCCAGCGTTCAATCTGGTCGTGGAGCTCCGGACTAATAGGCTCATCTGATGTCACAAGCACCATGATGCGCTCGTTTTCTTCCGAGGTCATCACATCGACAGCTGAGCCGCGAGTCACACTGATATTGGTGATCTGAGGATGCTGTGCGAACAACTCCTGAGCTATATATCTCGTCGGAATTACATTATCCTCATACGCATTCAGACGTGCGTTAAGCTTCACAATACTGTCGTTCAACACCTTGATCTGCTTGTCGGTATGCTCGTAGATGCCTTTCAGAATCTCAGTCTCAGAGATATTCTCACGCACTATTGTGGCGTCTTCATGGATGATAATCTGGCTTCTCATGATGCCGTAATTTTCAGCATCATTATAAAGAATCTCCCTCGACTCATCAGTCAGCATCTCACCTGCGACGAACAGATCTATTGTCGAGAGTTTACGAGAATAATTGGTCTTGTAGTCATAAATGAAACTCTTGCCCATATTCTTGTTTTCCCTGACAAGCTGCGCCGCATGAATCTTGAAGTTATTCTCCTTCACAACGTTAATAGCCGTCCAGATACTTGGCAATACGATGACAAGTAAAATCACTCCGTACCAGCTCTTCGACAAGCCTCTGCGTTTGCCTTCCACTTCCGCCTCATCAGGTTTGACGATAGGGAATTTGAACAGCTTCACGGCCAGGAATGTCGCCAAGGCGATGAATATGGTGTTGATCAGGAAGAGATACAACGCGCCGAACACGAACGTCATATGCAGCCTTGAGATGCCGTAGCCGATAGTACAAAGAGGCGGCATGAGGGCGGTCGCGATAGCGACGCCCGAAATGACGGTGCCTTTTTCCTTACGCGACGTCTCAAGGATGCCTGCCAAACCACCAAACAAGGCAATCAGCACATCATAGATGGTAGGATTAGTACGCGCCAGCAGTTCCGATGGGTTTTCCAACGTCAATGGGCTGAGGAGGAAGAACAACGACGATGCCAAGATGCTGATTCCCACCATGATGGCGAAGTTTTTCAGCGAGTCTTTCAGCAGCTCGCCGTCTTCAGTGCCGAGACCGAGACCCAGTCCCAAGATAGGACCCATGACCGGCGAAATCAACATGGCGCCGATGATGACAGGGATAGAGTTGACGTTCAAGCCTACCGAGGCGATGATGATAGCGCACGCCAAGATGATGACGTTAGGGCCCTTGAACCTGATGTTATTTCGAATGGAAGTATCGGCGGTATGATAGTCAACATACTCTCGGATGTTGACCAGCTCCACCATTTTACGCACAAATCTGTTCATAGTCTGTGTTATTTAATCCACGTCTGAGTGCGGCCAAGCCAGCCTCTTCTGTCAAGTGAGCCTCTGACACTCAACGTGTTGTCTTTTGCATTATATGAAATCTTACCGTAATAGGTCTTGTCCTCATGTGGCTCATAAAGAGTTCCACCCACGAGCTGACCGTCGTCCAGCTTGAAGTCTTTCACCAAAATCATGCCGATAAATTTCTCATCGAAGAGCTCTTTACCGTTTTCATAGACGTGTGTGGTCTTGCCATAGTAAAGACCATTGTCGCCTTTATAAAACAAAATGATGCCTGTAACCTCACCAGTCTTGTCGTCGACAGACTTCCACTCGCCCAAAATCTTATCAATCTGTGCATTGGAAATCAATGCAATAGCGAAAAATGCAATAGTTAATAATATCTTTTTCATTGGTAAAAAATTTCTGCAAAAATAGTTATTTTTTGTCAAACAGCAAATGCTCGATCACGACCGGGAAGTTTTCCTTCTCGAGGATGTGGATCTTCGCTGCCACGTCGTCAGGGGTATCTGTTGGGATCAGTGCCACCTTCTTCTGGAAGATGATGTTGCCGCTGTCGTATTTCTCATTCACATAATGTATGGTGATGCCTGACTCTTTCTCATGTGCCGCCACCACTGCTTCGTGGACGTGATGCCCGTAGAAGCCTTTGCCTCCATATTTAGGCAACAAGGCCGGATGTATGTTGATAATCTTGTTCGGGAAAGCGTCGATCAAATGCTGCGGGATGAGCCACAGGAAACCGGCTAACACCACCAGGTCGACGTTCAGCGACTTCAGCTCTTCCGAGAAAGCTTTGTCGTTAAACTTCTGGCGGTCGACCATAATCAGTGGGATGCCAAGATTTTTGGCGCGCTGGTTGGCGTAAGCGTCTTTGTTGTTACTCACGACGCAGGCGATCTTCACCTCCGGATTCGGGGCGAAATATTCAGCGATCTGCTGCAGGTTAGTGCCTCCGCCCGACACGAATATTGCTAATCTCTTCATAATCAATCAACGTTATCGTGAAGGAAAGAGTTCTCCTCGCGCAGTCCCGACTCTTTGTCGACCGAATAGTGTGATATCTCGTCGTCTTTCTTAGCGATATTCAGTCCCATACGTGCGTATGCCGGGATGTTCTCGAGATTCTCGAGTGCTGACTGGCTCTTGAAGTCGGTGTTGAACGACATGAAACGCTGGCGGCGCAGCATCTCTTTCTGGTCGAGCTTCTTGACAGGAGCTGTCTTCGTCTCCACCATATTCTTAATGCCAGGCACATCGACGTCATCGTCGTCGGATGTGAACGGGTTGTCGAACTTCTTCACTGACGGTGCTGACGGCTCGCTTGACGCTGGTGGCTCCGGTGTGATTCGTTTCACATAGATGCCGCTATCACTGTCGTTGTCGAAGCTGATGTCGTCGTGTCTCTCTTTGACGTTCTTCTTATTCTCTTCTTCGTCATACAGCTCGTAACGTTTCACCGGTCTGACAGGCTGTTCTTTAACCTCTTTCGGTTCTTCAGGTTTAACCTGTGCAGGCTCGTCTTTCTTTTCTTTTACTATCACCTTAATCTCTTCGTCCTCAGCAGGCTCAGTGTCTTGAGTCTGATCATCGAAGTCTATTCTGACTGGTGGTCTGGTGATTTCTTTCGACGGGTCTTTGATCTTATTATCTGCGAAGGTATAAACTCTATGAACCTCTCTTGAGTCTTCATTCACCTCGCCGAAGCCTGTTGCTATCAACGTGACGCGGAGGCCGTCTTCGAGGGTCATGTCTTCGCCATTACCCCAGATAATCTCAGCAACTTTGCCGGTGGCGTCCTGGACGTATTCGTTGATTTCCATCACCTCGTCGAGTTTCACCTCTTCTGTTCCTGATGTGATATATACGAGGATATTCTTAGCTCCGGTGATATCTGAGTCGTCGAGCAGTGGTGAATGCACGGCTTGTTCCACGGCGAGCATATGTCTGTTTTCGCCGGTGGCATAGCCTGAGCCCATGATAGCCTTACCGCTGTTACGCATGACGTTGTTGACATCTTCGAAGTCGACGTTGACGTAGCCTGTCACGGTGATGATCTCAGCTATACCTTTGGCGGCTATCTTCAACACATCGTCGGCTTTTTTAAATGCCTCGGTGAGTTTCATGTTACCATATTCTTCACGGAGTTTGTCGTTGCTTATGACGAGCAGGGCGTCGACGTTCTTACGCAGTTCGGCTATACCTTCCTGTGCCTGTTGCTGACGGCGTTTGCCTTCGAAGCTGAATGGCAGTGTGACGATACCCACTGTCAGGATGCCGAGTTCGCGTGCTATGCGTGCCACTACCGGGGCGGCTCCTGTGCCTGTGCCGCCACCCATACCGGCTGTGATAAACAGCATCTTAGTGTCGCCTTCCAGCACCTCGCGGATGCGGTCTTCGGTCTGCTCAGCTGCCGCACGACCCACGGCGGGGACGTTACCAGCTCCCAGCGCATGGTCGCCGATGTGGAGCTTGTTCTCGACAGGACTCCTCTGCAAAGCCTGGTCGTCGGTGTTACAAAGGATGAAATCAACACCTGTGATACCCTCTGAGAACATGTGCGTGACAGCGTTGCTGCCGCCTCCTCCAACACCCATCACCTTGATGATGTTAGGCTTTTCTTCCGGTTCGTCAAATTTTACTATAACACTCATCTTTCATTGTTTTAGTTGATTTTCTCATTATCTAACTCATCGTCCTTGAGGAAACGTCCGGCGAAGCCTGTGATGATATGCTCCCACCATGGCTTCTTGCTGCCTGGTTCACTCTCTGATTCAACGACCTTGCTATCAGTATGCGTTGGCGTCTCACGCAATGGGGCCTCAATGATGATAGGTCCGTTGTTGCCGACAGCCTGGCCGTGTTTCAAGGCGTGTTCATAACGTGCGATACCCTCGATGACGAGACCGACACCTGTCGAATACATCGGGCTTGCAAGCTCCTCAGCAGTGTCGTTGGCAAGGTATTCATTCGGGTAGCCGATGCGCACGTCAAGACCAGTCTTGAATGCCGCGAGCTGCTGTATGTGTTTCATCATAGCACCGCCACCTGTGAGGACGATACCCGCGATGAGCTTATGCTCGCTGTTGACCTTCTGTATCTCGTTGTTCACGATGTCGAAGATCTCGCTCAGACGTGCTTGGATGATAGATGCCAAGGTCTTGAACGATATCTCTTTAGGCTCTCTGCCACGGATGCCAGGGATTGACACCACCTCGTCGTCACGGTTCTCTGATGCCACCGCCGAGCCGAACTTCACCTTAATCTCTTCAGCGTGTTTCTTGATGATTGAGCAACCCTGACGGATGTCCTCGGTGATGACGTTACCTCCGAATGGGATAACGGCGGTATGGTATATGATATTGTCGTAGAATATGGCGATATCTGTTGTGCCGCCGCCGATATCGACGAGTGCCACGCCGGCTTCTTTCTCATCTTCGCCGAGCACTGCCTCTGCCGAAGCGATAGGCTCCAGAATCATGTGATCCATCTCGAGACCAGCCTGTTTGATGCATGTGATGATGTTACGTGCCGCCGCCACCTGTCCGATGATGACATGGAAATTCGCCTCGAGCTTGCTGCCGAGCATGCCCTTAGGATGACGGATGCCCATCTCGTCGTCGACGATATATTCCTGCGGGATGACGTCGATGATCTCCTCGCCAGGTGTCATGCCGAGTTTGAAGACATCCTGACGCAGCTTGTCGATCTCTTCCTCCGTGATCTCCACGTTAGGGTTGTCGCGCATCAGCACGCCACGGTGCTGCACGCTGCGGATGTGATGACCCGCAATGCCCACGTTGACAGTCTTGATGTCGACATTCGACTGCTCTGAAGCCTGGTCAACAGCTCTGCGGATAGCATTGACGGTCTCCTCGATATTGAAAACCATACCGCGTTTAACACCCGTCGACTCCGTCTTGCCATAACCACGGATGACGATTTTACCATTCTCAACTTTTTCGCCGACGAAACAGGCGATCTTTGTAGTGCCGATATCAAGGCCTACGATGTACACAGGATTACTCATTATCTTATATTTTTATTTTTATTTTTCGTACAAACAACTTGATTCTCAAAATTAAAATTGATCTTGCTGTAGTTCTTCAACTCAGGCGATCCTTGCATCTGCTCGAAGAAATACTGCATATTCATCAGCTTATCGTCGACGTCGTCGTCATCGCCGAGGACGACCTTCATGTCGACGTTGTTCATCACCAGCTCATAGTTCTTTCCGTCGAAATAGACCTGTTTCACACAGCATCTTGTATATGTGTTTTTCAGAACAGACTTCATCACCTTAAAGACCTTCGGCAGATCTTTCTTAGATATATTACCGCTTCCTATCAGAAGATGTGCCGTATAGCCTGCTTTTTCAGGATATATATTACCATCTTCATCGAGATATACCGAGCGGCCGTCTTTTGTAAAGATTCGCATTATCGGCTCGCATTCCACTATGTTCACCATCATATTCTCGTCGAAGGTGATATTAGCGTCGGTGTATGTAGCCCACGGTATCGACTTGAGATAGTTTCTCACGCTGTCGAGCGGAATCCTTGTGATATCTTTATTATGGACTGTGTCGCATATCTTCATAATCTGATGATGCACAGCGTTTTTGTCGATGAATCCTTTCTCCTTGGCACGGTCGAGGGTTATCTCGACGCCTTTCAGAGGATGTTCGACGTGGTCCTTATGGGTAAAATACCACAGGCAGGCAATCGCGGCGATTGTCAGCACCCAAACCGATATTTTAAGGATCTTATTCATTTTCGAACATCTTTTCTATCTGTGGCACGAAGCGGTCGATGTCGCCAGCTCCCACCGTCATTATCAACTCAGGGTTTATATCTTTTATCTTGTTTAACAACTCTTCTTTCGAGCACAGCATCTTGTCTTTCGTCGTGATCTTCTCCAGCAATGCCGCCGATGTCACACCCGGGATAGGCAGCTCGCGTGCCGGATAGATGTCGAGCAATATCACACGGTCGGCGAGTGATAGGCTCTCGGCGAAGCCATCCATGAAGTCGCGCGTGCGGGTGAAGAGATGCGGCTGGAACACCACCGTCAGCTCCTTGCCAGGATACGCATGACGTGCGGCTGTCAACGCGGCTTTGATCTCCTCCGGATGATGCGCATAGTCGTCGACATAGATATGATGTGCGTCTTTCACGCGGATATCGAAACGACGCTGCACACCCTTGAAAGTCGCCAGGCCTTCGCGGATAGCATCTTCAGGCACACCGATATACGAGCACATGATGATGGCGGCGAGGGCGTTTTGGACGTTGTGCAAACCGTAAAGAGACATTTTTATTTCTCGCAGATTTCGCAGAAAACGCAGAATTTTGTTTTCTTCCAACGTCCGGTCTGCTTGGACTGTTAGGTCGAAACAAGTTTCTCCGTTGATTACGCAGAGGTGCTGCGCGATCACGTCAGCGTTTTCAAGGCCGTAGGTGATGTGTTTCTTATTTGTCTTTATTGGCAGATTCGAATGATAAATCACCAAGCCGTCGTCAGCGGTTTTATTCACAAACTCGTTGAAGCTCTCGACGAGGTGTTGATAGTCGCCATAGATGTCGAGGTGGTCGGCATCGATGGAGGTGACGATGCTCACGTATGGCGACAGCTTGAGGAACGAGTGGTCGAACTCATCGGCTTCCATCACCACGAGGTCGTCTCTCTCCTCGCCTATCACCACGTTGCTGTCGATATTGCGTGCAATGCCACCGATGAACGCCGACAGCTTCTTGCCGGCTGTCATCAGTATATGTGTCACGAGGGCAGTGGTGGTGGTCTTGCCATGGGTGCCTGCTATCGCGAGGGCTTTATGCTGCTCCGAGAGCATGCCGAGCACCTCGGCGCGTTTCAGGATCTTTACGCCTCTGCTCTTCAGATAATTAAGCTCCAACGAGTTAGCCGGGATGGCAGGCGTCAGCACCACAAAGTCAATATTCTCAGGGATAAGGCTCGGGTCATCAACATAATGAATGCTGATGCCTTCCTCTTCGAGACGGCGTGTCAGAGGCGACGGTGTCTTGTCGTAACCCGCCACTTCATAGCCCTTGGCCTTGAAATATCTTGCCAGGGCGCTCATCCCGATGCCACCGATTCCTAAGAAATACAACATATCTTATCTATCTCATTTACAATATCTTCCGCTGCGTTTGGTCTTGCAAATTTAGCGATATTTTCTTCCATTCTGTGAATTTTTTCTTCGTCTTTCAACAATTCGAACACTGTCGGCAGAAGTTTCTCCGGCGTCTCGCTGTTTTTCACGATGATAGCCGCGTCTTTGTCGGCCAGACTCTGTGCGTTCTTCGTCTGATGATCCTCTGCTGCCGTCGGGAGTGGGACGAATACCACGGCCTTCTTCACCAGCGAAAGCTCCGATATCGACATCGCGCCGGCACGTGAGATAACCACATCGGCGCAAGCGTATGCGAGGTCCATCCTGTCGATGAACACCGTCGGCTTGACTCTGTCCTCAAGGCCTAACTCAGCGATCTCTTTCTGAGCCTGCTCGATATATAGCTTACCTGTCTGCCATATCAGCTGATAGTCGACGTCTTTAAACATCGCGAGCTTAGCCGATATTCCTTTGTTGATACCCAGCGCGCCCTGGCTGCCACCGACGAGCAGTATTATCGGCTTCTCAGGATTCAGTCCGAAGAACTTAGCGCCTTCTTCGCGTTTGCCTTCTGTCGAAACGACGTTGTTTCTCAGCGGGTTGCCTGTCATGACGATCTTATCTTTCGGGAACCACTTCTCCATGTTGTCGTAGGCGACGCATATCTTAGCTGCTTTCGGAGCCACTATCTTATTCGTCACGCCTGGGAATGAGTTCTGTTCTTGTATCACCACCGGAATGCCCAGTGCCGTTGCCTTACGCATTGTCGGACCGCTGGCGAATCCGCCGACGCCGACGACGACGTCAGGTTTGAACTTCTTCAGTATGCGTTTTGCCTTGCAGAGGCTGCTTATCAGTTTGAAAGGGAAGCTCAGGTTGTCGAGCGACAGCTCGCGTTTGAAGCCGCTGATCCACAGTCCTTCGATAGGATATCCTGCCTTGGGCACGCGGTCCATCTCCATCCTGCCTTTTGCTCCGACGAACAATATCTCGGCATCCGGATGGCGTCTCTTGAACGCGTCCGCAATGGCTATCGCCGGGAAGATATGTCCTCCCGTGCCTCCGCCGCTAACTATCAGCCTCGGCGACTTCGATTTCTGAGTCTCTTTCATCGTTATCAACTTTATCTAATTCTTTTGTCACACTAATGATAATTCCTATCGACAATCCTGTGAACAGCAGCGATGTTCCGCCCATGCTCACAAACGGCAGCGGCTGTCCTGTCACAGGGAACAAGCCCACCGCGACGCCCATGTTCACCATCGCCTGCATCACGAGGCTGAATGCCAAGCCCATGGCCAGCAAGCCTCCAAACGAGTTCGGCGCCCGTAGCATGATACGCGTAGCCCTATGAAGCAAGATCAGATAGAAGGCCAGCACTAAGATGCCTCCAAGCAATCCGTATTCCTCCAAGATGATGGCGTAGATGAAGTCGGAATAAGGGTGCGGCAACACGTTACGTTGCGTGCTCTTGCCTGGCGACTTGCCTCCCAAACCACCGCCGGCGATGGCGATCTTCGACTGCATCACCTGGAAGTTAGCGGTGTCGTCAGCCTCTTCTTCACTGCTGCTGAAGAAACGCTCGATACGGTTCACCCACGTGGCGCTTCGGTTATCTTTTGAGAAGGCAAACGATATCAACACGAAGAAGCTTCCCGCCACTATGATCACGCCGATGAAGGCGAAGATATATTTCATCTTGACCTTGCCGAGGAACATCATCACTATGCAGGTGGCGAAGAGCATCGCCGCCGTGGAGAAGTTCTCCGGGAAGATGAGTCCTACTATAGCGAGTATCGGCAGCATCACTCTGATGGCCAGCTCTTTGTAGTTGTCGAGCTCGTCGCGACGCAGCGTCAGCACTCTTGCGAGGAAGCCTATCAACGCTATCTTGGCGAGGTCGGATGTCTGGAACGTCACGCCGGCGATGCCTATGACACGCTGGGCGTGGTTGAGGTTCTTACCAAAGAAAAGGGTGTAGATAAGCAACGGGATGGATATCCAGAACAGCAGCAACAGTATACGCGAATATCTCTTATAGTTGACACGCGACGCGCCGAACATCACCGCCAGTCCGAGCAGCAGCATCAGGGCATGACGCATCAGCACGAAGGCGTTGTTGCCGCCGTAGCTTCTGTTAGCCACCGACTCCGAGGCGCTGTACACCGCAAGCAACGAGATCAAGGTGAGGAATGCCACCACCACCCAGATGACCTTGTCACCCTGGAACAACCCCTTCGTCCTATCTAAAACCTTTTCTTTATCAAACATATCTTATTCTTTTGCCATCTTGACAAATGCTCTTTCCATTCTTCTCATGTCGCGGTCGTTCATCTCACAGCCTGGTGAGAAGATGATGCTGTCGCCTGACGTAGCTTTGTCTGTCGCCATACGCACAGCGTCTTCGATATTCTCTGCCACGATGATGCCATCACGGACGAGACATCCGAGGGCTGAACGCAGCGGCTCAATCTTATCGCCTATGCAAATTATCGCCTTGACATGTTGGCGTACGACGGGTATCATCTCTTCGTAGTCGTCGTTGCCTGCCACAGCGATCCACACCGTCGGGGTGCCAGTGTTCTCGATGGAGAACCATGTCGCCGAGATGCTCTTCGCCGCGCTGTCGTTGATATACCTCACGCCGTTACGCATCACCACGAACTCGTTTCTGTGTTTGATGTGCTCGCAGTCGACGAAGCTGTTACGCAACGTCTCATTACGCGCATTGCAGATGCTCTGGTTGATGGTGAACGCAGTCGTTAAAATCTCTTTTCTTCTGCCTTGTTTAGCCAACTGTTCAAGTGTCATAATATCTATTTTTTATCTTATCTTCAATGTTAATATTGCCAATGCCACGAGGATAATGGTCACGATCCAGAATCTGATGGTGATCTTCACCTCATGATAGAGGTTCTTCGGTCCGTGATATATCACTGTCGAGCCTGGGTCGGTGGTCAGCACCTGTTCCATCGAGGTGCGGAAATGGTCGTGGATAGGGGTGCGTTTCCACACTCTCTGATGCACGCCTTTCTTCTTTCCTGCCTTGAAATATGCTCTCTGGATGATGACGGAGAAGCTCTCTATCAGGAAGATGCCGCACATGATAGGCAGCAGCAGTTCTTTATGGATGATGACTGCCGACACTGCTATGATGCCGCCGATGGTGAGGCTGCCGGTGTCGCCCATGAACACCTGTGCCGGATATGAGTTAAACCACAGGAAGCCTATCAGCGCACCGACGAACGACGCCAAAAACACTGCGACTTCCTCTGAACCTGGTATATACATGATGTCCAGATATCCCGACAACACCGCGTTACTCGAGAGGTACGCCAGTATGCCGATGCCTAATCCTATGATGGCCGAGTTGCCTGCTGCCATGCCATCCATGCCGTCGTTGAGGTTAGAGCCGTTGGAGACAGCCGCCACCACGAAGACCGTCAGCAGCACGAAGAAGACCCAGCCTGCCCAGTATTTGTAAGGCTCGCCCATGAAGTCGAAGATGTCGGCGTAGTTCAAGTTATGGTTCTTGAAGAACGGTATCGTCGTGCGTGTCGACTTCACGTCAGGGCTCTTCATCACTATCTCTTTGTTATCTTCGATGCGTGTCTCGACAGTCTCATTCATGATGACTTGCGGGCTGAAACGCAGCGTCAGGCCAACGATAAGTCCGAGCGCCACCTGACCGAATATCTTATACCATCCGTTGAGGCCGTCTTTTCTCTTTTTGAATGTCTTGATATAATCGTCGGCGAAGCCAATGCCGCCAAGGATCAGCGTCGTCACGAGCATGAGGATCATGTAGATGTTACCTATCTTTCCGAAGAGCAGACAAGGCACCAATATCGAGGCGATGATGATGAGTCCGCCCATCGTCGGGACACCTTTCTTTCCGATGTTGAACGGGTCGATCTTAGCGTCGCGCTGCGTCTCACTGATGTGATGTCTCTTCATGACATCGATGAAGAAGTTACCAAACCACACAGATATCACCAGCGAGGCGATGATGGCTATTATGGCGCGCACTGTGACGTACTCCATGACACCTGCGCCCGGCAAGTCGAATCTAACACTCAGATATTTCCAGATATAGTATAACATCTCAACCTCCTATTTCTCGTTAAATGCTTTCTCAAGTTCTTCTCTGTCATCGAAATGATGCTTCACACCTTTGACGTCCTGATATGTCTCATGGCCTTTGCCTGCCACAAGGATGATGTCGCCTTTCTTGGCGAGCGCCACCGCCGTGCGGATAGCCTCTCTGCGGTCGGTGATGCATAACACTTTATTATAATACTCACCAGGCACGCCTGCTTTCATCTGCGCGATGATGTCGTCCGGCTCCTCAAAACGTGGGTTGTCGCTGGTGATGATGAGTCGGTCCGACAGTCTGACTGCCGCTGCTGCCATCTTCGGACGTTTGTCGGCGTCACGGTTGCCGCCGGCGCCTGCCACGGTGATGAGTGTCTCGTTGTGCGTCCTGATCTCGTTGATGGTCGAGAGCACGTTTTCCAAGGCATCAGGTGTGTGCGCATAGTCGACGATGCCCACGATGCCGTCTTTCGAGCTCACCATCTGGAATCGTCCCGATGCGCTGTGCAGCTTGCTGACCTCTTGCAGCACCTCTTCCTCAGGCATGCCGAGCAACACTGCCGCTCCGTATATTGCCAACAGGTTAGAGGCGTTGAAACGTCCCACCAGATATGTCGACACAGCCTTGCCATTGACTTTCAGCTCCATGCCGTCGAAGTAGCTCTCCATCACGAGGCCTTTGAAGTCGGCGTCGTGTTTCAACGAATATGTCTTCTTCGTCGCCTTGGTATTCTGCAGCATCACCATGCCATTCTTGTCGTCGAGGTTAGTCAACGCGAAGGCTGTCGCCGGCAGGTTGTCGAAGAACTTCTTCTTCGCGTCGCGGTAGTTTGCCAAGGTCTTATGATAATCGAGATGATCTTGTGTCAGATTTGTGAAGATGCCTCCGTCGAAATGCAATCCGGCGATGCGATCCTGGTCGATGCTATGCGAGCTCACCTCCATGAAGGCGTATTCGCAGCCTGCCTCGACCATCTGCGCCAGCAATGAGTTAAGCTCCAGCTGATCGCCAGTGGTATGCGTCGATGGCACCACCTTCTTCCCGATGATGTTTTCTATCGTCGAGAGGAGTCCGCACATATATCCTGCGTCGGTGAAGAGACGATACAGCAAGGTCGCGATGGTGGTCTTGCCGTTAGTGCC
>JAFYNO010000018.1 GCA_017549705.1 Bacteroidales bacterium
CAAGGAAAGTACCATTGTGGATTGCACTGATAATGAGATACTTATAACTCGTCAGGGCAAAGGAATTCTCGATTAAAAATTTTTCAAAATTTTTGTTGGAGATATTTAAAAAAGCAGTATTTTTGCAGTCGCAATTGAACGCAAAAGTTCAATGACTTGGTAGCTCAGCAGGTAGAGCATCACACTTTTAATGTGGGGGTCCTGGGTTCGAGCCCCAGCCAGGTCACAAAGTCGAGCCTAATTGATATACAAATCAGTTAGGCTTTGTTTTTAAAACCACTTAATCCTTTAATCTAAATAAAATGAAAAGATTTTTATCTGTATTGTTATTGCTTTGCGCATGTAATGTTTTTGCGCAACAACCACTTCTTACTACCAAATGGAACCAAGGTCATCCTTACAACATGCTTTGTCCGGCCGATCCGTTTGAGAATTATGAACGCTGTTATACCGGATGCCCGGCAACAGCTATGGGACAGATTATCAATTATTTAGGAACTACACAAGGCACTCGCTTTGACGATGACGACGACTATTTCGCAAACTATGCCGGCCGTCAGTTCCACATTGATGACGACTGGGAACAGTATCTATTCCCTTCATTTCCACAGCTAAACGTGTTATTGGATTCTGTCGACGCAGCCTTCCAACGTGGTGATGAACTCTCCGACTCACTGGTCGCCGCCGTAATATTCGCCAGCGGAGTGGCCTGCACTGAAGTGTTTACCGCATCATCCAGCTATGGCTCAGGAACCTTCACTGTGAATCAGGCTTATGCCGCCTATCAGCGTTTCGGCTTCACCGACTGCCTGCTGTTACGCGAACCCGACTCAACGATGTACGCCACTTTAATCTCCAATTTAAAAGAAGGCTACCCTGCTCATCTCGCAATAGAAAACAACGCAGGAAACAGCGGACATAACGTCGTTATCGACGGCTATCGCGAAAGTGACGGCAAATTCCATATCAACTTCGGATGGGGCGGCTATAAAGACAACTGGTTCGACCTCCCTGACGCTAACGGCTTTGGCTACGGATGGACAAAAATTGAAGGCATCATCCTCAACATCATCCCTACTCCATTGACCGTCAATGAGTCATCAGACGAGCAGCCGCTCGTGGTTTATCCAAACCCTGTTTCAGATGAGCTCTACATAAAAGACCTTCCTTATGAAGCTGTCGATTACGCCATCTTCAATGTTTTAGGACAAACGATGACCACAGGCTCTTCAACAGGAAGCATCTCTGTAGCTGATTTACACGAAGGCCTCTATATCCTGCAGATAAAGTGTAAAAGCTTCGTTAAGACGACAAAAATAATGGTGAAATAGCTCACCACACCTTTTTAATTCGATGCATTGCCTCTTCAACAGTGCTTCTTGGGCAGGCCAGATTGATTCGCAAACAGTCTGGCCTTCCAAATTCCTTACCGTTGTTTAAGCCCAATCCGGCTTCGAATATCATCTTATGATTAAGTGCTTCATTATCAAGACCGTAAGCAGAGAAATCGAGCCACAACATATAGGTTGCTTGCGCCTTGTGAACACGAATCTTAGGCAACTCCTTATTAATATAATCTACCACATAATCGATATTGCCCTGAATGTATTGAAGCAGCTGCTGCAGCCACTCCTCCCCTTGCTCCATCGCTGTCTTTGTGGCGATCTTACCAAAGATATTACCAAGGTTTATCTCCGTACTGTCAACAAAATCAACGTATTGCTTACGCAAGTCATCATTTGGGATGATAATTGTCGACGTTGCCATTCCAGCGAGATTAAACGTCTTGCTGGCCGCGTGAGCTGTGATGCTGTGTTGCTCAAACTCCTTGCAAACACTAGCAAAAGGCACATGTTTAAAGCCAGGTAGCACCAGGTCGCAGTGAATCTCATCAGAAAACACAATGACGTTGTTTCTCATGCAGATGTCGCCCAGTTTTTGCAGTTCTTCTCTTGTCCAGCATCTCCCGACAGGGTTGTGAGGGTTGCAGAGTATCAACATCTTAGCTGTCTTTGCCTGCTTTTCAAGAAGCTCGTAATCCATCACAAAGCCGTCCTTAGTATCAATCAGCGGATTCTGCACAAGCTTGCGGTTATGGCTCTCCACAGCGTGGAAAAACGGCGGATAGACCGGCGGCTGTATGATAACCTCGTCGCCTTCTTTCGTCAAGCCCATCACCGCCATGTTGAAAGCAGCGACAACACCCGGAGTGTAGGTCATCCATTCTTTCTTCACGTCCCATTGATGACGGCGACGAATCCAGTTGGCGATAGCCTCAAAATAAGCGTCCTCACGGAAAGTGTATCCGTAAACGTCATATTTTGCTCGGTTTATCACAGCCTCACGAATGAAATCAGGGGTGCGGAAATCCATGTCGGCAACCCACATCGGGATGACGTCGGCCTTGCCGAAGATCTTTTCTCTCAAATCATATTTGACACTCTCGGTGCCAGTGCGATCTATCTTCTCGTCGAAATTGTATTTCATACTCAAAATTTTTCGCAAATTTACAAAAAAAATTATACCTTTGCAGACCAAAGAAAATCTTATGAAAAGAATATATATTTTATTGATATTGTTGCAGTTAGCCACATTAAAACTGCTTGCTCAGTCGGGCATCTACGGTGTGGTTAAGGATGCCGACAGCGGCGAGCTGCTCGTGGAAGCCGCCGTTTACGTCGACTCGCTGCAGATTGGCACAACCACCAACTTCAATGGCTATTACGACCTCCCGCTGAAACCAGGCAATTATCTGGTTCGTTTTTCATATCTCGGATACACCACGGTAGAGAAATCCATCAAGGTCGATAATTCGCGTAAACGATTGAATATCAGTCTATCCATAGAATCTCAGATGCTCGACAAGGTGGTTGTCACAAGTCAGAAACGCGATGCTAACGTACGCGAGTTGGCGATGAGTGTGCAGAAGCTTGAGATGGTGAAAATCAAGAAGATACCTGCTTTGATGGGTGAAGTCGACGTCATCAAGGCGATACAGCTGCTGCCTGGCGTTCAGGCCGCCTCAGAAGGCTCGTCGGGCTTCAGCGTGCGCGGTGGCGCTCCAGACCAGAACCTCATCACCATCGACGATGCGCCAGTTTACAACGCCTCGCATTTCCTCGGGTTCTTCTCGGTGTTCAACAACGACGTGGTGAAAGACGCCACTCTGTATAAAGGCGACATCCCTGCCAGCTACGACAGCCGTCTCTCTTCAGTGTTGGATATCAAGACCTTAGACGAGGTGCCCGACCGTTTCACCATGACAGGCGGCATTGGGATACTCACCAGCCGCTTGATGGTCAACATGCCATTCAACAAGCAACGCACCGCCGTGATGCTCGCCGGCAGAGTCACCTACGGAGGCCTGATAACACCTTATTTAATAAGTGATTTGAAGAAAACACGTCTTTATTTCTACGACCTCAACGGAAAAATAACTCACGTCTTCAACAAAAACAACCGCCTCTACCTGTCGGCTTACAACGGCTACGATAAAATCGGCATCGTAGACATGATGAGCATAGGCTAC
The DNA here is from genome assembly GCA_017549705.1 of Bacteroidales bacterium. Taxonomy (GTDB): domain Bacteria; phylum Bacteroidota; class Bacteroidia; order Bacteroidales; family F082; genus Limimorpha. The sequence continues at coordinate 3,530 of JAFYNO010000018.1, forward strand.
GGAAACACCACCGCCACCGCACGCTGGAACCATATCTTCAGCGACAAACTCACCTCAAACCTCGCATTTCATTATACAAAATACAGATACAACGTCGATGTGACGATGAAACCTTACGATTTCTCGATTTCAGCCGGCATCGACGACTACACCGGGAAATATGACTTCACCTGGCTGATGAACGACAACATAACCGCAAAGTTCGGATTATCAGCCACTTATCATAGATATTGTCAGGGAGAGCTGGACGACCGTACTGGCGTCGTTGCCGACTATCTCGGTGTGAGCAGCAATGAGAAAGTCTACCGCAAAGCCATCGAATCGGCATTGTATTACGGCCACGAACACAAGCTAAGTCCTTTCTTCTCAATAAGATACGGCCTGCGACTCTCAATGTATCAAAACATCGGAGCAGAGACTTTCTATCTGTTTGACGACAATTATAACCTTTACGACTCGATTATTTACAGCTCAGGTCAGATTTTCAACACCGAAGTGAACCTCGAGCCACGTCTGGCGATGATGTATCAGCTGGGTGCCACATCATCCGTAAAAGCCTCATATTCAAGGACGGTGCAATATGCGCAGATTGCCAGCAACGCCACCGGCGGACTGCCTTTCGACGTGTGGTTTCCTTCAAGTCCGAACATCAAACCACAGAAATGCGACCAGTTTGCGGTGGGTTATTTCCGCAATTTCCGTGGCAACGACATCGAGACGTCGGCCGAGATATTCTACAAAAACCTCACCGATGTCATTGATTTTAAAGACGATGCAGCGTTTTATGGCAACGTGCTCATAGATGGCGAAGTGCGTGTCGGCAGAGGTCTCTCCTATGGCGCCGAGTTTATCATCAGAAAGAACTACGGCAAGCTAACAGGATGGATATCATACACTTACAGCCGCTCATTCCGCACCGTCAAAGGCATCAGCCACGATGAGGAATACAGCTCGCCTTACGACCGTCCGCACTGCATCAGCATAGTGGTAAACTACGAGTTTAACGACCGTTTCAACGTGTCGGCCAACTGGATCTACAACACCGGTCAGCCCGTCACCTACCCTTACGGCAAGTTCAGCGACCACGGCTCAACCTACGCCATCTACAACGGCTACCGCAACCAGAGCCGCTATCCCGACTACCACCGCATGGACGTGTCAGTAACCTGGAAAGGCAAGCAACACGAGCGCTGGCAAGGTGAGTGGAACGCCTCGATTTACAACGTCTACGGCCGCCACAACACCTGGGCCGTGATGTTCACACCTGGCGAAAACAACACCATTCAAACCGAAAAGATGTATCTTTTCTCAGTAATTCCTTCAATATCATACAACTTCAAATTCTAAGGCATGAAACGGACACTCATCATATTATTAGCAATAATCGGTTTGGCAGCCTGCACCGAGAAAATGAAAATCGACACTCAGGTAGGTGCTCAGCTGGTAGGCGTAAGTGCTTCTATTACAGACGAATTCAAGCATCACGAGGTCATTCTGAGCTATACTGACGATTTTTACGGCGGTGCGCCCGAGATGATTTCCAACGCCACAGTGTTTGTGCTCGACGGAGCCGACACCATCTGGTTCGAAGAATCGGAAAACAACGGTTATTATCTGTCGGTCAATGAGTTTGCCGGACAAACCGGGCATTCTTACCATCTCTCCATCGACTTCTCCGACAAGAACGGCGACCATCATTTCTATTCCGACACTAAGATGAACGTCAACGTCGACAAAATCGATTCCATAAAGGTTAAGCCGTGGGTTTTCAATGCTTTAGAGATGAAAAACTATCTCGGAATATATCCATATTTCCAAACCACCAACGATCCCAAGACCTATTATATGGCCAGGATTAGGATTAACGACGAGCTTGTTGGCGGCGACACTCTCACCAAATGCGAGTTGTTTGAGATGTATCAATATGCGGGCATTTATTTCAACGGTCCGGGTATGGTGGCAATAGGCGGCGAGTTCCCGATTTACGGTTTACGCCAGACCGACAGCTTGGAGGTGGTGCATCATGGCGACACTGTCACATTGGATTTGTGGTCAATTCCGCGCGATTATGCGCATTACATCTTCGAGATAGCCTCCAGCACCGGCACCAACCCGATGATGGGAACACCGTCAAATGTGCGCACAAACATCTATCCCGAAGGCGAAGCGGTAGGCTGTTTCCATGCCTCATCATTGCGGCAATGCTCTGTAATATATTGATTTATAGGTTATTAAGACCCTTAAAAATTTTTTGATAAAAATTGTTGCGAATTGCAGAAAAAGTAGTAATTTTGCATCGCAAAAATCCCTGGGGGAGTCGCATAGCGGCAATTGCAACAGACTGTAAATCTGTCCTCGGATGAGTTCGGTGGTTCGAGTCCACCCTCCCCCACAAAAAAAATTCACATTTTTTGATTGACTTATTAAAAAATGTTGTAATTTTGCAGCGCAAATCGCAATGGACTAGTAGCTCAATTGGATAGAGTCCCTGACTACG